>JAIXTU010000261.1 GCA_027483785.1 Flavobacterium sp. | reverse complement strand
CTTGGGGCGTGCGCGGAGGCGGTTTCGACAGTAATAGTACTAATATAGAAACCGTACTTAGTCTTGTTACCGATTCGCAAAAAAACGTGTATGCCATGTGTCGTATGGGCTATTCAGGAGTTACCATTGCAGGACAGGGCATCCCTTCTTTAGGCGATCCCGGAACCAAAGAAGATTTACTACTAGTAGCACTCGATTGCAGCGGTAACCTGCGGTGGACAAAAACGATAGGCGGCGGCGGTGTTGAGTTTGTTGGCAAGCTGGCTGTAGATGCGCAAGACAATATTTATGTTGCAGTTACGGTAACCTCATGTGTTCCGGCTGTTGGCGATCCAAACTATCCGGGATACTTTGGGTCCTATAGTTTCGACAACACCTACGAAGCCTGCAATACAAACGCTTTGGTAAAACTCGATACCAACGGAAACATGTTGTGGATACAGCGCCCACAGCCCGATGTCACTGAAACGATCTCTGTTCAAAGTGCTACTTTTGGTTTAATTCGGTCGGTCGATGGCATTTTACATTGGTTAATGAGGCTACCGGAGGGAGTATATGCTAACGGACAATATACAGTACCTCCGTCAAGTAACAAGTGGCACATTTTAAAGTATGATGATAACGGTAACTTTATATCGGGTATGCCTTTAGATATTTTTGTCGAAGTCGTACCAGGCGTACAATTCTACCGCAATCCGTATAACGGCCATTACTTTTTTTGTGAGTACCGCGATCTAGAAAATCCGGTGAGCTTTGGTGGCAATGCTATTAGCGGCAGCTCTTTTTTAGCCAGCTACGATGCTGCGGGTAATTTTTTATGGGTTCGCGAATCGACTGAGGGGCAGGTTGGTTGTGTTTATTTTCACGGTCTCGACTTTGATAACGAAAACAATATCTATATTGGGGGTGTGCTTACCAATACCATCGGTAACGCGAGTTTTATCGGGTTTACCATTCCACCTACCGAGTTTCAGCGAACCTTTGTATTGAAAACCAACCCCACAGCCGAAAATGTTATTTGGGCACACTACAGTAATCGATTTGGAGATTTGAGGGCGGTTTGTAAAATGTTTAACAATGAATTGTACTGGGCAGGCAATGGTGGTGGTACCGTAAATTGGTCTGGGCAATCGTTTCAAGTTGCGACTTCAAATAATGGGAATAGGCATTTTGCCGCGAAGTTTAACAAAAATACAGGTGCTTGCACGGGGGGCTTTTGGATTCCCTCCCCCCAAGGCGGCGCCAATTATTTTACAGCTATGGCTCAAGATGCATCAGGCGATATGATACTAGGTGGTGAGTTTACAGGCACTATAGTTGTGAATAATGTAGGTATAGCCAGCGTAGGAGGCCTTTCCGATTTTATCATTGCCAAATATGCTACTCAGGCTTGCTCGCCTCTTAGTCTAGACGAATTGCCTTTTGAGCAAGCACAGTTGTATCCCAATCCTGCAACCGACGAATTAGCCGTTACCGTAAAACAACCTGCATTGTATAAAATAGTAAATAGTAACGGCGCGGTAATTCAAGAAGGTACCGTTTCTGAACAGGCATCGAGAATTAATGTTTCTAAACTTCCTACGGGAGTATATCTATTACAACTTACCTATACAAACGGTGAAAGAGAAACTAAAAAAGTGGTTAAGAAGTAGGTTTAATTTATTTCGTTTTACAAACCTAATTGGTAGTACTTCTTACTTGAAAATAATGGGGTTGAGAAGCCCCATTATTTTTAATTTAAATCATAATTAGATTAGTGCAAATTGCTTTTAGATTCCTTAATCATTAAAACCCCAAATTCAACATAAAACTCAGTTTCAAAGCCAAATTATCTTCCAAACGCGGAAGCTGGTTTGGTCCGTAGCGATAAAATGCGGTGAGTCCGAAGCCGCTGTAAATTTTGTTCAACTCTACACCCGATTCTAAAAACCCTTTATCGAGCGTTTTAAACGGAATGCCAACATGACGTTCTCGATTGCGCATCGTTCCTACAGCGCCGCGCGTTACTAACACAATTAAAGGTTTTATTTTTCCACTGATTTGCAGCGGTTTAAATCCGTGTTTTACATGTAACGCCGCGAACGAACTCGAGAAAAACTCATTAAAATACATGGTTTCGAAACTGTTTTTACCCGCAATGGTTATACGTTGTAATAAACGATCTCGGTTGAGGTTGTTTGGTGCCGTGTTATACAAATGCGTTAACGGAACCGCTCCAGAAGCCATGCCAGCCTCCAACAATACCACAAAACGCTCGCCACTGATAAACTTTTTTTGATAATCAACACGTATATCCAGCTTTTGGAAATCAAAATCGCCGCCAAATACATCTTTTACACTTTTCGTGACCTGAAACGTAAATCTCGGATACCGCTTATAAATTTCTACACGACCGGTGGGAGTTTGCATAAAATCAGAAAACGGATTCCACTGTACCGAGGCTTGGAACGTAGAAAGAGTAAAATTGTCGAATAATTGCCCGTTGTAATTAAATAGGTAATTAAAAAGCGGTGTAACTTCCATGTGTTGGAACTGCCAAATACTCTCGGTTTTGGGAATGATTTTCGTTTCTGCGTAAGCGCGAACCGACCTATAATTGTAAAAAGTAGAAATGTTAATTGGACGCGGATCGTATAACTTGAAAACACGTTTATCGATCGTATAACTCGTACTCGCAATCTCTCGAATATCGTCTGAAAAACCAGCGCCAATCCAAGAGCTCGAAAACTTACCGACACGAACTGCTGCTCCTAAACTGTATTTCGCTTTTTGATCTTTCGTTCCAAAGGCATAATAACCGTCAAATTTAATGTACTGTGAAAGTCGCTCGTTTGTAATACCGCCCACGCCCAACCGAAAACCTTCAAAGTTGTTGTAGCTCAGCAACTGACGCAAATCCATATCAAAAAAAGAGAACGGTACGTATCCATTTAAAATCTTTCTACCGATTCGCAGCTTGCTTTCTATACCTTCGGCACGCACCAAACTGTCGAGTTTTCGATACGTTTCCGGACTTTTTTCGTCGGGATATCGGTGCATATACTCATTCCAATAACTTACTGGTCGGCGAACAGCTGCATCGTTAATTTGAAGAGCAATTTCGGCCTTCTTAATAGTAACTTCTTTATTGAGCTTCGGATTTTCATAATGCGTTTGAGAAAGCAAATACGTTATATCGGTGAGCTGCTGCTTGCGCGTTCGATAAATTGGACTGTCTTCTGGATCAAACTGAAATGTCTCTCCAAGTATACTAATGTCTTTGTTGCTCTTTCCTTTAACAACTTTAAACTCCTTTTCGGATATGATGTATAAAGAACTCTCCGCATCATAGCTAAACTCGTATCGGGCCGTTACATCGAGAACGCCCTGAACTCTAAAGACCGCTGCTGCAATTGCAAAATTCTCTAAGTCACAATACAAAATCCCACTCAAGCCTTTTTTTCGCGACTTCTTATTTTCAAAATGCAAAACAGCAAGATTTCTTTTCGACAATTGAACGGTATCTAGAATGGTAACTTGAAACAAATGCTGTTCTCGAGCATTTAGTGGCGAGGCGTATCTGGTTTGCAGTACTTCAAAATAATTCTCGTATACAGAAAACGATTGCAATCGGAAAGCGACCAGTTCGTAAATGGGTGTTTGCAAACCCGACATACGGGCGGCTGTTATTGTTTCTTTAAAATTGCCTTTGCTCAATTGAAATTTCGAAACTTTTTCTGCTTCAAACAAATGTTGTTTCTGCACCAAGGCTTTAAATTTCACACTGCTGCTGTCAATTTCCATACGTTTCTTACCCAGCCATTTGCGCTTGTAAACCGTATCTAATTTCGAATCAACGTCGGCAGCGTTGGCAGTTACTACAACTTTATTGTAGGCTTCAATTTCAAAGGTTTGCAGCTTTGTCAACGGATCGTTATTGCGTTTGCTTGCAATAACTTTTTGTAGCAGTTCTGTTGCATTTCGGTTTGTTTCCGCTTGTTTCGGTTTGCTGTGCAATTTTATTTGTTTGGGAAACACGTCTGAAAAGCGATATGCTTGTGACTCGTAATCCAAGGCACTTATTTGAATTACAGCAGGCAGCTGTTGCACCTCAATTTCGAAATATCCGTTGATGTCGGTTGCCGTTACCCGATTGCCAGCTACTATCGAAACTCCGCTCACCGCGCGTGCTGTAGCCGAATCGATAACTAGTCCACGCAACTGCTGCTGACCGTGTGCTGTAAAAAACAACAGGATAAAGAAAAGCGTGACACCTAGTTTTTGCATAAGCGCTAAAAAAATGTCCGCACTAAGGCGGACATTAGAGTAATTGATACGAATTAGACCTTCATAATTTCGGCTTCTTTCGCCGCTGTCAATTCATCTATTTTTTTAATATACGTGTTAGTTAAAGTTTGTACTTCGTCTTCTGCCGATTTGCAAACATCTTCCGACATACCGTCTTTTTCTAGCTTTTTGATATCCGTATTGGCGTCTTTGCGCACATTTCTTACGCTAATTTTCGCATCTTCAGCTTCTGCTTTAGCTTGTTTGGCTAAATCTCGGCGGCGTTCTTCAGTTAGCGGCGGAACACTGATAATTACCACATCGCCGTTATTCATCGGGTTGAAACCCAAATTGGCAATCATGATGGCTTTTTCAATGGTGTGCAACAAATTTTTCTCGAACGGCTGTACGGTGATTGTTCGTGCGTCCGGAATACTGATTTTAGCAACCTGATTTAAAGGTGTTTGCGATCCGTAATAATCTACAAAAACACTTCCAAGCATAGCCGGAGATGCTTTTCCTGCGCGAATGTTCAAAAATGATTTTTCCAAATGGGCAATTGCCGCACTCATGGATTCTTCAGCGCTGTCTAAAATAAAATCGATTTCTTCGTTCATAACAGTTTCTTGTATTTAAACGGTAACAACTGTACCTATGGTATCTCCTTTACAAATTTTTAGCAAATTCCCTTGTCCGTTCATATCAAATACTACGATCGGAAGTTTGTTTTCTTGACTTAAGGTGAAGGCTGTAGTATCCATTACATTTAAACCTTTGGCCAACACTTCCTCAAAACTCAATGTATCAAATTTAGTTGCTGAGCTGTCTTTTTCCGGATCTGCGGTATAAATCCCGTCAACACGAGTTCCTTTAAGGATAACGTCGGCATCGATTTCTACACCTCGTAGTACAGCCGCAGTATCTGTGGTGAAATACGGATTTCCAGTTCCTGCACCGAAAATAACGATACGTCCTTTTTCGAGATGACGCACCGCACGGCGTTTGATATACGGCTCAGCTATCGCTTCAATTTTCAATGCAGTTTGCAAGCGCGTAAGCATGCCTTTATCTTCTAGCGCACCTTGCAACGCCATTCCATTAATTACGGTTGCAAGCATTCCCATATAATCGCCCTGAACACGATCCATTCCGTTAGAAGCGCCGGCAACACCTCTAAAGATGTTTCCACCACCAATAACAATGGCAATTTGCACTCCTTGATCGTGAATTTGCTTAATTTCATCAGCGTATTTTGCCAAAACTCCAGGATCAATTCCGTAAGCACGTGAACCCATGAGCGCTTCACCACTCAGTTTTAGCAAAATTCTTTTGTATTTCATAGCGTTTAAAATTGTTGTGCAAATATAACGGAATTCCGTAATCGGCGAAGAAGCTTATCGCTCAAATGCAGGATGAATAAACTTCTGAAAATAGGCATCGCGCGCTGCTTGATAACCAATATCAAAAATCTGACGCATTCGGTACGTTTTAGTCTCGAAAGTGGAATAAGCAGATAAATCGTCGGGCGTAATCACCCAATCGCAAATATTAAACTTTTGGTTGTTCGTATTCGCGCTAAGCAAATCGAATGCCCGTGCCGTTACGTGTTTAATAGTGCGCAGATCTTTGGCTTCAATGGCTTGTAACGGACTAACATACATACCGATTAAATAATCGCAACGACCTTGTAAAATATCTGCTGGGAAATGATTTAAAATACCGCCGTCGCTATACACTTTGCCGTTAATGACATGTGGAGAAATAATTCCCGGAAAGGCCGCCGACGCCACCACGGCATCCTTAATTCGGGTTTTGGCTGAAAAAACCGTGAGCTTTCCACGAATCATATCCGTTGCGGTAATGTGAATCGGAATTTTTAAATCGCCAATCGAAGCTTCTCCAAAAACGGCATCCAAATAACTGGCAAAAGCCTCCGAATCCATCAAACCCGCTTTTCGAAAGGTAAAATGACGCCAGTAAAAAAAATCAACCGACTGAAAAAAGCTGAGTATTTCCTCGGGAGTTTTTCCCCAAGCATACAGCGAAGCTACAATACTGCCTGCGCTACTGCACGCTATTTCCGACGGAAACACTTCTACTTCTTCCAAAAACTTTAAAGCGCCGGCATGTGCCAAACCTTTGCTTCCGCCACCGGAAAACACATAACCTACCGCGTTTGAAAATTCAGCTAATGGTGTCATACGACAAAGAATTAAACGAAATTAGCCTAATTTTTCAAAGCAGCCGACGTTTCTGTTAAAAAAAATGATTTTATAAATCATTGAAAACAGGATGTTTATGAATTTTGTTTCGAAAAAAATCAACTTTTTTTATATGTTGATACAACCATTTCTGATCGAAAATCGTCTTTTAAAATATAAGCAAGATTGAACGTGAAGGTAATTAAATTACAGAACGAACTTGAGCAAGTCATTGAATTGGCTAGCAACCGCAACCGACACGCGCAGCAGGAAATTTACAGCCGCTTCGCACCGAAAATGTTGGGCGTTTGCCGTCAATACATCAAAGACGTTCACCAAGCCGAAGATGTAATGATTTGCGCCTTTCTAAAAGTATTCGAAAACCTGCCGCAATATTCAGGTGTCGGAAATTTTGAAGGCTGGATACGCCGGATTACGATTAACGAAGCCATTTCTTACTTACGTGTTCAGAAAAAGGCTGTTTTTATAGACGATTTAAGTGGCGAAAGTTCTTGGTCGGAAGAACAACAGCATGAGTTCACGGTAAATGAAATTCAGGAATTAATCGACGCAATGCCCGACGGTTATCGAATGGTTTTCAACCTTTATGTAATCGAAGGATACAAACACCACGAGATTGCCAAGCTGCTCGACATTAGCGAAGGCACCTCGAAATCGCAACTATCGCACGCACGACGTTTGTTACAAGAACAAATTATTAAAAGAAAGATGAGCAATCATGAAACCGCATAACCTAGAAGATCAAATAAAAAAAGCGCTCGAGAATCGAGAAATTTCACCTCGCCCCGAATCTTGGGATCGCTTAAATGCCATGCTTACAGCAAACGAAAGCAAGCCCGTTCGCAAAATTTTTCCGTACTGGAATATTGCTGCTGCAGTGGCTGTTTTTATCGGACTATTCAGCTTTTATCTGTTTCAATCGGAAGAAATAGTGGATGTAGCCTTACCCGAAAAACAAGTGGTTTCTTCCGAAACTGTAAATCCAGCGGCTACCGTTTCTGCCGAAACAACAAGCATCGACACAGTAAATCAAAATATACAGCAAAAACCGAGTTTCAATTCATCAATCAATCCAAAAATCAAATCAATCAATCAACAATCAAAGGCATTGGTTGCTGTAACGCCGCAAACAACTGCGCCAAACACAAACGGCAGTGCAACCTTCGAAAATCAGTTGCAAAACGAACAAAATGCCAATGCGCAATTAGCTCCAAGCGTTTCAGACGAAGCTCGAGTAGCTGCGCTGTCTGAAAAAATGAAAAAACGCGCACGTTTTAAAACCAATCCCGATGCCTTGCTGCAAGCCGCTTCTCAAGAAACCGAACCACAGTACCAAAACCAGATGTTGGCCGCAGTTTCCAAACGATTCAACGAAGTAAAAGTTGTTGTCCAAAACCGAAACACACTAAAATAATCATCAATACACACTACCATGAAATCAATTACTTTGTACTTGGCCTTATTTCTCACGTCTATACTTTGCAAAGTTTACGCACAGAGCGACTTTACCTCTAGACTGAATGACTTGTCGTTGAAAATGGAAAAAGCCATAACCGACGAAAAAGCACAACTCGCTAATCAGCTCGAAGCTATTAACAACCAACTGACATTCGGAACCATTACCGCAGCCGAAGCTGAAACCAAGAAAAAACAACTCGCCACCGAAAGTGCAGCACGTTTAGACGAAAAACTCGCCGAAATCGATCAGGAGCGCAACAGCTTAATACAGAATAAAATTGATGGAAAAACAGAACTCGCTCAAAACGATTCAACCAAAACCAAAAATTATTACTTTTCAATTAGCAGCAAGAGCTTGAGAAAGAAAAACGGCGAACTGCGCACAACTACTCAGTTCGTTTTTGCCATCGGTCTAAACAATGTGGTTACTAACGGTTCTGTTGCTAATTCCGATTTCCGCGTGTACAAATCGCGCTTTTACGAATGGGGATTTACTTACAACACACGCTTGGATAAGAACAAACAACTATTTCACCTAAAATACGGCTTGTCTTTGCAATATAACGATTTACGACCTACCGATAACCGCACTTTTGTCGACAACGGAGCAACTACCGATTTAGTGGTTAGCCCAACACAACAAGAGTCGCGCTTCAGAAATGTCAATTTAGTCCTGCCGGTGCATTTTGAGCTCGACTTTTCTAAAACGAAGGAAAAAGAAGGAAAAAAGATATTTAATTCGCACGATTCATTTCGAATTGGTCTGGGTGGTTACACCGGTTTAAGTGTACGTTCTAAACAAGTTCAAAGATTCGAAAACAGCGGTTATGATACAAAGGCTACTACGAAAGGCGATTGGAACACCAACGATTTCATTTATGGTCTTAGTGCTTACATCGGCTACGGAGAAATTAGTTTGTATGCCAAATACGATTTAAATCCGCTGTTCAAAAACAATGCTATCGACCAGCGCAACATATCTATGGGAATCCGCTTCGATTTCAATTAAAATTTTGGGTTAGTTAGTTTTGAAAAGGCACTTGTTTTTTAGCAAGTGCTTTTTTTATGGGCGGCTGTTCCCGCTGTTCGCTCCAAGCTTGCCACCGCAACGCGGCAAAAGTTAAAAACCGCAAGAGCTTCCGTTGGTCGCTTTGCGGTTTTTCTTTTGCACGCGCCGCAATTGGCAAGGCTTTTTGCTGCCATCCGGGCCGCAAAATCGTTTCCTGCATGTCGTTTCCCTAAAAAATTGTTGAAAAAAAGCAGCGGATTTTAACAACCGTAATATTGCAATATTACCCAAACTAAAAAACTGAAATTCAATTATATAAACAACGCTTCTATACGTTGATAGAACTAACTTTTAGAAAAAGGACATTTTTTTAACGTTCCGCGCGGCCGTGATGGCAGTGAAAATAAAAGCGTAACGGCGGCGTGTGACGGCGTTTTTTGAACAGCGACCAACGGAAGCTGGGCAAAAAGCTGCCGGAACCGACCGACGTGCGATTTTATTGCAACGAACAGCGCGAAATGCCGCCCAAAAAATTAAAAAAAGTGGATGGCTAGGCTGTGTGCGGCTTTAAACAAAGTGGAATGATTTCGGTGGCCTGCAATGCATAGGCTGAAATCTCTGCGGCACTTAGAAAATCGGTTGCAGCTATTTCTCGAACTTCAAATCCGGCTTTGCGCAGTTTGTCGAAGTAATCGCGACCGTAAATTCGAACGTGGTCGTACTGACCAAAAATCTCGGCCCGTTGCCGCGGATCGGTAATACTGTCGTCGGTACACGTTACGTCGCGGTTCAAATCCTGTGGAATCTGGAAAATGCCCCAGCCGCCGGGTTTAAGTACTCGGAAAAGCTCCGACATTGCTTTTGTATCGTCGGGAATGTGCTCTAACACGTGATTGCAAAAAATGATGTCGAAAGCGTTGTTCTCAAACGGAAGCTTGCAAATATCTGCTTTAACATCGGCAAGCGGCGACAGCAAATCGGTGGTCAAGTACTCCAAATTAGCTTGCTTTCTAAATCGTTTGTAAAAGGCTTGCTCCGGCGCAAAATGCAGCAACTTTTGCACTTGCGTATTGCTGAAGAAATTCGTTTGTCTTTGCAAATACAGCCACAGCAAGCGGTGTCTTTCGAGCGATAAGGTCCCGGGAGCCAGTACATTATCACGTTGGTTTCCGTATCCGTAAGGCAAGAATTTCTTAAACTGCTTTCCGTCGATTGGGTCTGTAAAACCTGGGCCTTGCAACCACCACGCCAAAACGGGTCGCGCTATGTAGCTCAACCGAATTAAGAGCGGTCGCGGAACTGCGTTGAGCAAAAATTTGAAGAGTTTTTTCATGCTTCCAGAACCAGTGGCTGTGTACGGAACGGCGCTTCTTCGTCGGATTCGATACCTAGCGCTTTGTAGATATATGCAAATGTCGATAACAACTCTGGTTTCCCATTTACCAAGGCAATGTTGTGTTCGAAATGCGCGCTTGGCTTTCCGTCGGCGGTAACTATTGTCCAACCGTCTTTCAGATACTTCACGTTTCGACTGCGCATATTTATCATTGGTTCGATGGCTACTACCATACCTTCCTGAAACATTTTTCCTTTGCCGCGTTTGCCGAAGTTTGGCATTTCTGGCTCTTCGTGCATTTTTCGTCCGAGGCCGTGTCCAACTAAATCGCGTACAACACCGTAACCAAACGACTCGGTATAGTTTTGAATGGCTGCTCCCACATCGCCTACGCGATTGCCCGCACGAAACGCTTCGATACCGATATACAGCGACTTTTTAGTTACATCGAGTAACTGTAAGGTTTCGGGAGCCACATCGCCAATGGCAAATGTGTAGGCGTGATCGCCGTAGAATTCGTTCATTAAAACGCCGCAATCTACCGAAACAATGTCGCCTTCTTGAATAGGTCTGTTTGTTGGCAAACCGTGTACCACTTGTTCGTTAACGCTGGTTAATAATGTCGAAGGACAGCCGTACAAACCTAAAAAACCAGGTAAAGCATTATGATCGCGTATAAAGGTTTCGGCCAATTTATCGAGTTGTAGCGTAGTAACGCCGGGTTTTATTTCAGCAGCTATCATACCTAAGGTTTTGCTTACCAATAAGGCGCTTTTACGCATAAGCTCAATTTCCTCGGCTGTTTTCGGAATTATCATTTAAAAAAATTTTTGCAAAAGTACGCAATAACTAGGTTCAGCAAATAGCTTGGCAGGATTTCGGCCTATTGCTGCGACTGCGCATCGTGAAAGCGTTTTAAAGAGCTGGAATAAGTTGATGCAAGCTTAACGCTTCAAAGTAAAATGCCCGCTGAATGTACCTCGGGTATTTTGTGTGGCATATTCTGCTTTAAACCAATAATCGTCGGCAGGTAATGGAGCTCCGTTATAGGTGCCGTCCCAACCGGTTTGGTTTTCTGAAAGTTCGCGAATTAGTTTTCCGTGTCGATCAAAGATGAATATGTTATTAAAGCGCAATCCGGTGCGACCTTGCAAGTTCCAAACGTCGTTAACGCCATCGCCGTTTGGTGTAAAGAACTTCTGATAATCGACAACGGCAAGGCTGGTAAAAACTTCGCCACAACCAAATTTATTGCGAACGGTTAATGTGTAAAGACCTTCGCGCACGTTTTCGAAAGTCGGACTATCCTGCCAGCCGTAATTACCGAGCATGTATTCGTAATCGTTCGATTGCGGGGCTGCGAGTGCAGTAACCGTATTATCGATTTCAAAAGCAACTAAAACTTCGGGCGTTACGCTAACCGAGTTCGGAATAAGAGTTTCTCTCGTGGTAAAATTGAAAACAGAGCTACACAAAGGCGGCGTTGTGATGTTGGTTGCTCGTACAGAGTAGTCGCCAGCTTCGTCAGTTAGAAAAGTTGGTCCGTTTGCACCTAAAATTAAATTTGCTGGACTGGCGTCGAATCCGCGATACCATTGAAACAAGTGATCGCCAGCAGCTAAACCTGTATCGATAAACGCTTCACGAGTTACAGTTCCTGTTTCGGTGACACAAATTTTGTACGGATAGCTGTTTAGTTGATTCTGTGGATATGCCTGCACAATTAAAGCAAGTTCTAAAACAGTGAAGCAAGGAATGTTATTTTCTGTATCCGAATTAACGGTACTAGTTATACGAACATAAACGGTTTGTGTGTTTTGCAGCGTATTTCGGAAAGCTTCTGGCGCGGATATAAAGTCGTCGTTTCCTGCAAGCGCATCGTCTTGATTGATGTAATAACGAACAATCGCCTCATTGTTTGGTGTTGAAGCTAAGACAGCTGACAGGCGTTCGGTAAGATTAAAATCAGCATATCCGCTATCGTCGCAAATGTATAACGGCTCCGGATTTTGGGTTGCTCCGGGATTTAGATTTACGTTTAACTCGAGTGTTGTTTGCGACGGACAATTGTTATTTGCAGTATCGTTTACAAGAACAATTACAGTTGTTGAACTAGTAACAAACGCAGTCGGATCGGTGATGGGAACGTTGGCGTTAAAATCGGCCTGACTCGCAAAATACGTGACAATTAAATTCGGATTTCCTCCCGTTATTTGGTTATTCCGGATGGTCAAATCAAAGCTTGCTGTAGTACTTCCGCAGACGCCAATCGGATCTGGCGCAACTAAAACAGGATGATCGAAATTGTCGATTTGAAACCGAATAATTGCCAAACACTGGTTTGTCTGCGTCCGAATTCCAGCAAAAACATCGGTAGTTCCGATTGGTAACGCGAGATTAGCATTTTTGTTGAATGCAGAGCTGTTTGCTTCTGCGGCAGCAAAAGAAGGGTAATAATTGATAATTACATTTTGGGTTTGAAAGGCTAAAATCTCTGCATCTTTTGAAGAAAGAAAAAAAACATCGTTGTTGCATTTCGTGACACTTGCGATGATACCTTGTTGTGGTGGCGTATTTACCAACAAGTTAAATGTTGCTATCCCTTGGCAATTGTTCCCGGTTTCGATACGAGCAAAAATTTGGTTTAACCCGACAGGAATTTGACTAGAGTTATCCAGCGGGTTCGCTTCCACCGAAGCATCGGAAGCCGAAGTATAAAAGGCAATGTCGACATTAAACGTTGGGAAATAAGTGTTTTTAATAAACTGTCGGCGTTGCTCAAAATCTGCCAGTCCGTAATTTTGATTAATCTCCGGACAAATCGGAACCATCGCAGGATAGGTATCAATAGTTGTAGGATTAACCTGCAAACTAATCGTTCCCACATTGGACGGGCAAACTGGATTTTGCGCAGGAATACTTCCGATTACGTAGATTGTTTGATTGAAAGGTGTTGTATTTGTAAACGTTTCTGGCGTAGTTATTTCGTCGGTCAATCCCGCATCGCGAAAATATCTGAGTACAATTTGCGAATTTCCCTGATTTACGGCAGCAGCAGCTTCTGTAAGATTTGTAACAGCAATTCCATCTGTGGAAGGAACGATGTAGTCGCACTGCTCCAATGGCGTGCTAACTGCCAAAACAGGAAGCAGATTTAACGTAACTGTGGTTTGTGCAGTTGATTGACAAATTGCATTCTCAGTTACGCGGACTTCATAAGTAGCTGTTGTTCCGGGAGGCTGAATACCGCTGCTGACACTTAAATTTGGATTTGTAGCTCCAGTAATAGTGACTCCATCTTTAAACCATTGATAACTTACGTTGGTTAGATTGGCCAAATTGGTTACGACTGCAGTCAAGGTTGCTGTTGCCGATTCGCAGATAGTTTGTGTCGGAATCGGGTTTATAATTGGCGTATCGTATATCGTTATCGCATTTGAAATCACTTCCGGACAAGAATCGTTGCTCACTCTTGCAGTATATTGCCCAGGTGTTGTTGGTGTGAATGAATTTCCGTTTGCACCGGCAATTTGTGTGGTGCCATTGAACCAACTGATAGTTAGCGGAGCCGGAATAGGCGTTACATCTTGCAATGTGAGGATTGGCGCGTCATTTAAACAATCTGCAGAAGAAGACAAACTAATTTGTGGTAAATCTCTAAAAACGAGTGTTTTATCATCAGAACTAATTCGCAAGTCGTTTTGATTAACAGTTGGATCTGTACTATCGTATGCCGTTAAATCGATTCGATAGACGCCCGAAGAAGTAGCAGTGATGTTATTTTCGGACGATGGTGAAGCTAATGTTTCAGAAATTAAAACGTCGTCTTTATACCAACGAAAATTAAAACGCAAGTCTTGAGGCAGGCCGTCGAAATCTGTCGTTTCAACTTTTGCATACAAATCAACAGTCTCCGGGTTGCAATAGTTTAAATCGGTAATCTCTAAATCATTTTGGTCGGTAATTTCAACAGATGATAGAAAGCTGCAATCAGAAACTCCAGATCCTCCTATCTGTGAAATGGTAATTTGTCCTGGTAAATTTGCGTAATTGTCAACTAATAAAATGTAGTATTCAGATGTAATAGCATTTGGAATTTGCACTTGCTCAATAGCAGCAGTTGAGTAGCTACAATCGACTTCGTTTGTCACATTTAATTGCGGACAGAATTCAGTTAGTGAAGAGAACGGCCCCCACAATAAAAAATCAACATCTGATGCGTTTCCTGCATTAGTAACTTGTGAAATCTGTAGCGTTATGGAACCGCTTAGTTTAATCTGCATGAAAAACCAGGTAGGTCCGTTAAATTGAGTAGGAATACAAGTTGAGTTAAACGATTCGCCGCTTGTATTTCCGACTGAATTGGTAAAGGGAATTGCAGTTGCGCATGATTGGTACAACCCCGGATTTGCTTGTAGTTCTGCACAAGAGCTTGCGCCTTCTTGAGAAAAGACAAGATGAACTACCAATAACAAACACAGGTTTAAAAAACTTTTCATACTACAATAGAGGATTACATGTCATCACTTCAGGTTGCGCCACGCCCATCAATTTTAAAATTGTTGGCGCGATATCTCCGAGAATTCCATTACCTATGGTTTTGATATCTGGATCGATTGCAATAATTGGAACCGGATTTGTAGTGTGTGCTGTATTCGGCGAACCGTCCGGATTTATCATTGTCTCGCAATTTCCGTGATCTGCAATAAGCAGCGTAGTATATCCATTTGCTAAAGCAGCGGTAACTACTTGTTCCACACATTTATCCACCGCTTCACAGGCTTTAACGGCGGCTTCAAAAACGCCGGTATGCCCTACCATATCGCCGTTAGCAAAATTCAAACAAATAAAGTCAGCCGATTTACCATTGATCTCCGGAACCAGCGCGTCAGCTAATTCAAACGCACTCATTTCGGGTTTTAAATCGTATGTAGCTACTTTTGGAGAATTCTTAAGAATACGTTTTTCTCCTACAAAAGGTTCTTCGCGACCGCCAGAAAAGAAAAAGGTAACGTGCGGATATTTCTCGGTTTCTGCAATTCTGATTTGTGTCTTTCCTGCATTTTGAAGCACTTCTCCCAAAGTCATCGTGATGTTATCTTTATCGTAAATCACATGAACATTCGAATAGCTGTCGTCGTAATTCGTCATCGTCAAATAGTACAAATCCAGTTTGTGCATATTCTGTTCGTGGAAATCTTGCTGCGAAAGTGCTTCGGTTAATTGGCGTCCGCGATCGGTTCTGAAATTGAAAAATACGACAACATCGCCAGATTCAATTGTTGCCACGGCTTTTTGATCTTGGTTTATCAATACATGTGGCAAAATAAACTCGTCGGTAACATCGGCTGCGTACGAAGATCGAATGTCCGACAGAATATCTGTAGTCGGCTTTCCGATACCATTTACCAATAAATCGTACGCCAGCTTTACACGTTCCCAGCGTTTATCGCGATCCATTGCGTAGTATCGACCCACAACGCTTGCTAAACGACAATGTTTTCCATGCAGAAACTCTTGCAATTGTGAAATGTAGGTAAATCCTGATTTTGGATCCACATCTCGGCCGTCGGTAAATGCGTGTACAAAAGTATCTTTCAATCCAAATGCTTCAGCGGCTTCAATTAATCCACACAAGTGTGAAGTATGTGAATGTACACCGCCGTCGGAAAGCAATCCTAAAAAATGTACTTTTTTATGGTTTGTTTTAGCGTATGAAAATGCATCGACTAAGGCTTTTTCTTCCTTAATAGTACCATTTGCAACTGCTAAATTTATTTTAGCCAAGTCTTGGTAAATGATACGTCCGGCTCCTAAATTCATGTGCCCCACTTCGCTGTTGCCCATTTGGCCTTCTGGCAAACCAACATGTAAGCCATCGGTACGAAGTTCAGCACTTGCATAATGTTTGTATAAGTTATCGATAAAAGGCGTTTGAGCGTTGTCGACTGCGGAAACTTTCGGATCCGGCGACTTCCCCCAACCATCTAAAATCATCAAAATAACTCGCTTATTCATAGTATATTCATTAAAGAACCGCAAAGTTAGCCGAATAATGCAACTAAAATGTTAAACGTTAAAAAAGTAGTGAATTGTTAGAACCAATTTTTAGCCGCGTTATAGTCGATATAATAGCGGAAACTAACTGAAAATATATTTGCCATGTTTTCGGCAAATAAATTCTGGAAGCTGCGCCCGTAATTTTGCGACAAATCGTTTCGGTAATCTTGGGCGCTGTTTCGAAACAAAACTGTTATTTGACTTGCTGGTGCAAACCACCAGGTGTACGATAAATCGAGGTTAAAGGCTCCGAAATTGTCGTCGATACCTTCAATAAAATCTGTTCCATTTAAAAACCCGTCGTCGCGCAAGGTAAAATTTGCTTTGTTTCGCGAAGTTAACCAGTAATGGCGGGCCGTTAAATTAAAAGTCATTCGGTTGTTTAATGCATAACGACCTGTTAGATCGGTGGTTATAGTCTTGACAGTTCGGCGCGTATAATAAATGCTGCCCGCGTCATCAACAAAACCAATGGACCCCAAATCATTGATACTGCGAACATAAGAGGTACCCGCAATCAACAAACAGCGATCGCTCACACGTATCCGAGGCGATACGGAGTACACGTAATCGATACGGTTGTATTCAAAGTACTTCCGATAATTCAATCGCGCATCTAACGCAAACTTTCGATTGTAATTGCTAGAATAATAGGCGTTTAAAATGTACGAACCCGGCACGTAATTAAATCGATTTTCTACCTGTGGCATGTAAAAATCATAGGCTGTCAGCGGATTGTACTGCGCCTCAAAAGAATAAAAGTCGTTTGCACGTGAAGTCGCCGAAATACTTACGTTGTGGTAATAGTCTTGTACTCGTCCAGTATTGTTTTGAAATTCTACGGAATTTCGGAACGCTATACTAAAACTATTGAACCAGCCCGTCGGATTTAAAATCCGGTAACTCCAATCGACGTATGCATTGTGATAATTCGTCTGGAACAAAATTCCCAAGTCGTTTACTTCGTAGTTATCCGAAAGATATTTACCAAATAAAGAATACCGCCACTTGCCCGAAGTTTTCTCAAAATTCAGACTAGTCTTAAAACCATCCACATAAGTATCTCCGAAAATGCTGCTGTATTTAAAATCGCCAAAAAGATTGTACGAGTTGTCTTTAGTATATAAATCAAAGTTTAAAGCACTAACTGTGGCATCGCGGTAAAAGCCATTGCGCAAAACCGACGTATTAGTGTAGGTTACCGACGAGTTATTATTAAATCGTTGGTCAACAACAAAAACATTATAGTTGGTTAACGGCTCGATTATGGCACGCCTCGTGGCTCCTGTTTCTTTGTTGGTAAATGTCCCGTAGGTTTCTTCGGTTATGGCATTTAAAACTCCAATACCCAAACCGCCTTTAGTTCTTCCGGATACTTTTAACGCATTTAACAGATCAACTGCTGCTGGCTGACCGGTAAGAGATTCGACACTCGGATCGAAATCTCGTGGCCGAAATCGTGCTGGACCGCCAATCCTACGTGTGTAAAGCAAGTTCGCTTTTGAAAATAAGTCGGTACCTTCGGTAAAAAAAGGTCGGTTTTCGGCAAACTGTTGCTCAAACGGCGTTAGGTTTAAGATGATGTTGTCGAAGCGCGTTTGGCCAAAGTCGGGAACCAAAATAGCATCTAAAGTAAAGGCGTCGCTAATGCCGTATTTGATATCCATCCCGGCTTTAACGGTATTTCCGATACCACCCGGCGTATCTTCATAATAGTACGACGCATAGGGTATGAAAAATAAACGCGTCGGTGTTTTTACATCTTTAATACCCCTCAGCAAACCATTCTGATTTCGTGTCGTTGCAATTTTAGCATCGACAAAGTTCCAAGTGTAAACTTGGCGGTCGCGACGAATTTCTCTGTAAAAGTTCAATCCCCAATTTTGCACCTGTTCTATCGAAAAGCGCAAGGCAGCGTACGGAATTTTCATTTCCACAGTCCATCCCGATTCGGTAAGCTGCGTGGCACTATCCCAAATGGCATCCCACGACATATCCTGACTAAAATTTGAGACATTTACCTCGCCGTCTTCGGTAGCAAGCCGATCGAGCTGCACGCCCGATGCGGTTACAAAGAACTGGAAATCCTGTTGACCGTCGTTAAATCCGTTCAAAAACACGCCAAAAATATCGGCAGTACCCACCACATCACGTTGGGTGATTTCTTTTAAAATAAACTTCGGATCATCTTTTAACGTGCCGGCAATATAAACCGCCTCGTTATCATACAAAAAACGTACTTCGGTGCGCTTTTCAGCTGCTATTGCTTTGCCGTTATCCGGCGCAAACATGACAAAATCTGTTGCAACAGGGGCAGTTTTCCATGCCTCTTCATCCAGTTTTCCATCGACGGTTATTCGAGCATTCGTTCGCACCGCATCGATACTCTTCTGCTGAGCAAATCCAGCGAAAAAGCAAAAAAAGAATACCGTCAAAAGTTTAGGGAAATTCAACATTTACAACAAAATCGAGCAAATGTAAATAATTGGATTGGTTTACTCGCCGTTAAAACCACTTGTTTTTTACACTTTAACGATAAAAAATGCAGAAAAACGATAAAATTCTACAATATAATCAGAATTATCCTGCAAAATGAAATGAAAAGGCAAATCTGCTTGAGCAAGCACTAAAAGGGCTTATTTAGGGGCTTGAACATAGTTTGATGCGGGCCTATTCCGGGAATATCGAAGTACGTACCATCTCCGCGGTAATTTGCTGTTTCGTAAAAAGGAACTGCTTTTATGCGTGCATTCAGCCAAAATTGGCGTGCACCTTGCTGCACCAAAACGGTTTCCGCCCAGTACAAAAGCTTCCCACCAATTTTACGACCCTGAAAATCTGCTAAAACTGCCATTCCTCGAAATTGTATGGCATCGTTATCCCCAAAATGCACATGCTTTCGATGTAAAGCGGTTAGTACACCAACCATTCGATTGTCGATAAACGCAGCAAAATGCATCGTGTCGGGGTCGGTATCGCCTTCAAAACCACAATCTTCAGGCGGTAAATGCGGGCGCAATACGGGTTGCCGAACAGCATACAACTCCGGCGCCGTCACAATTTTAAACTGCAAATTGTTGTTTGTTAAAAAACTCATTACTCGAGAATTAGGTAAGGCTAGTCCGACAAATGTAATTTTTTTTCAAAAAACACTTGCTTTAAGACTTTTAATGTTTTTATATTTGCACCCGCAAGCGGAAGTAGCTCAGTTGGTAGAGCTCCAGCCTTCCAAGCTGGTTGTCGCGAGTTCGAGCCTCGTCTTCCGCTCTAAACCCTTCAGATTCTGAGGGGTTTTTTTTTATGCCCTTTTTTTGGGCAGTCCGGCGGCACGCATAGTGGAAGTTACGGCAG
>JAIXTU010000141.1 GCA_027483785.1 Flavobacterium sp. | reverse complement strand
ACGACAGCGAAAATGCGCCTTTATGGCAAGTTGCCGAATCGCATTTGGCTACAGAAAACTGGATAAAAGACAGCGGTTTGAACTATACTATTTTAAAGAACAACCTATACCTTGATTTTGTTCCGGGCTTTATTGGAGAAAAAGTATTGGAAACAGGCGTTATTTATGTACCAGCAGGAACTGGGAAATTGAGTGCTGTGCTGCGTTCGGACATGGCTGAAGCGGCGGCGGTTCTTTTGAAATCGGATGCGCATACCGCTAAGGAGTTCAATTTTTCTAACGATACGGCAGTAAGCTATGAAGAAATCGCCGCGGAGCTATCGCAGTTGTCGGGTAAAAGCATCAACTTCATATCGCCAACTGTGGAAGAATATCAAACTACGCTTAGCAGCTACGGAGTTCCGGCAGAAGTTGTATCGATTTTTGCGGCCTTTGCCGATGCGCAAGCCCAAGGAGAACTCGATACAGTAAGTACCGACCTTTCGAATATTCTCGGAAGAAAACCGGTTTCAATACTCGATTTTGTGCGTCAGGTTTACGCGAGCTAACCGCATAAAAATACTAACAGAATCGGCAGTGATTTTCCTAGCTCATTGCCGATTTTTTTTTACCCAAAAAGCAATAAAAATCGAAAAGTGCTTCAAAAAAAGTTGAACTCCTTGCCGTACATGGAATAAAGATTTACCAAATTTCTATGAATGTTGAAGAGAAAGCCGCAGAATTATGATGTTTGAGCACCTATTGATGCGTTAAAAAGCTCCATTTTTATGAATTATTATAGCAGCAGCGCCAATAGTTCAAATAATTGTTAACTTAGCGCTAGAGCTTTGAGACAATTTCAAAGCAATTTTATTTCTATGAGCGAAAACGCACCTATCGACATTGAAGTTATTTTATCTCCAACTTCAAAAATCAATCAAGTTGATTTTGAATCAATTACCTTCGGTTCAACGTTCTCCGATCACATGTTGCAGTGCGATTTCAGAAATGGTAGTTGGGAAAAGCCAATCATTAAACCGTACGAACCTTTTTTGATAGATCCTTCGGCTAAAGTTTTTCATTACGGACAAGCTATTTTTGAAGGTTTAAAGGCGTATCGAGATAGCAACGATAAGTTGTGGTTGTTTCGACCCGATCAGAATTACGAGCGTTTTAATAAGTCGGCTACTCGTATGGCTATGCCCGAAGTTCCCCGCGAAATCTTTCTCGATGGATTAAAGCAATTGCTCAAAATTGATCAGCAGTGGGCAAAAGGCGGCGTTGGAAATTCGCTCTACATTCGTCCGTTTATGATTGCCATTGGCTCGGGCGTAATTGCTGCACCGAGTACTCAATATCGTTTTATGATTTTGCTTTCTCCTGCCCGCTCTTACTATTCGGGTTCGGTGAAAGTTATTGTGAGTGAATATTACAGCCGGGCAGCAAACGGTGGAATTGGTGCGGCAAAAGCGGCGGCAAATTACGGCGCGCAGTTTTATCCGACCAAATTAGCCAATGAAAAAGGCTATCAGCAAATTATTTGGACAGACGACGCCACGCATGGTTTTATGGAAGAATCGGGAACGATGAATGTGTTTTTCCGCGTTAACGAAACTTTGCTCACAGCACCGGCTACCGAACGAATTTTGGACGGTGTTACGCGAAAAAGTATCATTCAATTAGCAACCGACAACGGGATGAAAATAGAAGTTCGTCCGGTAGCTGTTGCCGAAATCATTTCTGCTGCAAAAACGGGCGAATTGAAAGAAATTTTTGGTGCCGGAACAGCTGCGGTAATCAATCCGATTGTTGGATTTGGTTACCGCGACGATTACTATGAATTGCCGGAGCAAGCCGATTCGTTTGCTTTAAAACTTAAATCGCAAATCATCGATATTCAGTACAAAAATGCTGAAGATCCGCACAACTGGACGGTCGAAGTGCCGCTAACCTAGAATTTTAGCGATATCCGGTTTGAAATAGTTGGGCCCTTTAAGCACTTTTCCGTCTTCGCGGTAAATGGGTTGTCCGTTTTCGTCGAGTTTACTCATGTTGCTGCGTTGAATTTCGCGGAAAACGTCTTCGATTTTATCTTGCAAACCGTGTTCAATAATGGTTCCGCACAGGATGTAAAGCAAATCGCCGAGGGCGTCTGCAACTTCCACTAAATCGCCTTTTTCTGCAGCTTCGAGATATTCTTCATTTTCTTCTTTAAGCAACTCGAAACGCAATTTTATTTTTTCCGGAGCGAGTTCGACTGTTGGCTTTTGCGCATATCCTAAACGATAGGCTGTGTGAAATTCTTGAACGGCTTTAATTTGTTCTTTCATAACATGGATTTATGAAGCAATATTAATGGCTGCAACCGACTTTTGGCTATTTTTGTTGAAAAATTATAAATAATGTTCACAACGGGTCAGCTGATTTTTGCCGCTTTATTTGTTGTTTGCTTTACAATCGTTATGGTAGTTATGTATCGAAAGGATTTGGCCTTACACAAGATGTACTACCGCGGAAATTACAAGATATTACTGGGCTTTTTTGCGTTCATTGCTATTTTGTTCTTATTTAAATTTTATATGAAGCATTAAAAAAACGCATGCGTATTCTCAAGTACATATTCCTGCTATTCATTCTGGTTACCATTGGTTTAACAGTGTTTATTGCTACGCAACCTGCTAATTATCAAGCCAAAGCGGAAATGGTTATTCCGGTTAATCGCGTAACTTTATTCAACTATTTAAACAATTATCGGAATTGGGAAAGTTGGAATTTTATTTCGGAAGGCGATGCACAAACCAAACTTAATTTTCCTGGAAATACCGTGGGCAAATTAGGTTATATGACTTTTTCTGGAAACAAAAACGGCTGGATTCAAACAACCGATTTAGTTAAAAATCAGGAAATTAATTTTAAGATTAGTGAGAATGGCGAAATTACCTTGGGTAGTTTTAGCTTGCGCGATACTTTAGGAAAAACTAAAATTATATGTAAACGAACGGGTTCGTTAACTTTTAGCGATAAATTCGATGCTACATTTAGCGGCGGCCCGAAAACTCTGGTAAACAACCAATTGCTCGTTTCGCTTGAGCAATTAAGCAAATTTTTGAAAGCTGAGTTGGGCGTTTATAAAACTGAGATACTTCCAGCCGTAAGTTTAAAACCTCTATTTTTTGTAGGAAAGAAAATTCGTTGCAAACAAGGCGATTTAAATCCGGAATTACTGCGCTGGATTCCGTTTTTACAAGAGTTTTTTGTTAAGAATAAGCTACGAAAAGCCGGACAACCCATGGCCATTTACAAATCGGCTCCTAACGCCGCTATTTTGTAATTAACGATTGCCATTCCAACACCAGAAGAAGTATTTTTATCTGCAGAAAGCGATATCTTTTCCGGTAACTTTGTACCGTATCGCGCACTGCCTGTTAAGTTAACCGGCGATTATTCGCACCGAACTGCCGCTATTCGAAAAGCGCGAACTACAATGAAAGAAAAGTTCCTCACGGAGCGCGGCGGCATTGAAATCTTGGAAATTTTCCAGCAAAACAGCTTCGAACAAAAACGACCAAGCAAATGGGTAACGTTTTTATACATGCCTATTCAAGGAAGTGTAGCGCAACGATCTGCGGCTCCTGCAACCACACCGACTTTAACACCGGAACAACTACGCGCTGAAGAAGCACGACAAGCGGCTGAGAACTAATAAAGTATAGACCTTTTAAAATCGAAAACTAAAACTCGGTCGGTTCAGCCTTTTCTAACAATTTTCTAATTACATATTCGGCAGCGTACAAACCAAACAAACCGGGCATATAGCTGTTTGTTCCGTAAAACGATTTCTTAAAATTGCTT
>JAIXTU010000385.1 GCA_027483785.1 Flavobacterium sp. | reverse complement strand
TCTTTTGTTTACGTAGAAAATTCGAACAACATAAATTCCAAAAAGTAAGCTTAGTACTACTAAAACCATTAAAACCTTAAATAAAACGGTGTCGTAGTAGGCTTGCTTTACGCAGAAATCAAGGGTTAGATATTTGAAGTTGTTTTCAGAAGCAATACGCTTTCTAATTACTAATTTGTGCTTTCCTGGGGCTAGTTTTGTGTATGCAATTTTGCCTGATTCGTCTATTCGTGTCCAATTATTGTTTTCTCCATCAAACAATTTTGCTTCAAGTATAAGATTTTCCCGGATGCCGTAATAGGGAGCGACGATTTTGATTACAACCCGCTCGAAATTTCTTGGCAACATTGGATTATTTCGAATATCAATTGTTTGGTCGTCAACTATCGCCTCTTCTACATAGATGTTTTCAGCATATGATTTTGGCTGTAGCTGTTCGGGGTTGAAGCAAACAATCCCATTGAGAGATGGTAGCCATATGTTTCCGTTTTTAGTAGTTAAGCTGTTTGGATATCCGCCGCCATTAAATTCATTACTATAAAATCCAGAGTCTTTTTTGAAAAGAAAGTAATTCACTTTTTTGGTAAGCCCGTTGGCATAATTAAGCAGATCATTTCGCTTGACGCGGAATAGTCCTTTGTTTGTAGGAATCCAAAAGTTTCCAAGATTGTCGGGAACTACTGTATGAGCCGTTAGTAAACTTTGGTTATCGTCAAGCGGAAATTTAAATATTTTGTTATCTTTTAGTAATCGAAATCCCTTTCCATAGCTAAAAAACCAAATTTCGTTTTCATTGAGTATTACAGCATTTCTAACAGCGAGATTTTTAGTGGACTCAATCTTTAAAATTTTTTTTGTTGCCTTAAAATATTTGAATAGGCCAACTGCGGTGCAAAGGAGAAGTGATTCAGAATTCAGGCTGCGTATTTGGTTAACTTTTGCCGGAATTTGAGCAACTTCTACGAAATTTAACCCACTTTCTTTTGTCTTTTTGAATAATGAGGCAGTACTACTATACCGGTCGTCTACAGCTGCAAAAAACGCATCGTTTTTGCTGTCGTAAAAGAGAGCGGAGCAATCATCATCTGTGTGCAGTACTTTGATTTTTTCGGTGTAATTACTTTTGGAGGTAAAACAAAAAATGGAGGTGTAGCCAGTTACCCACACGTTTTTTTCTTTGTCGATAATCAATTTGGAACGGTCGTGCGTAAAATTGTATTTCTTCTCCATCTTACCGTTTTTAATTACGTAACCAGCTGCAGTTAAAACCATGTTGGGTTCCAATTCATTCACGGAGTAAAAAACTTGACTACGAGTAGAAAGCAATACGTCGGGCTTGTAAGTCTTAAAACGCTTTACTTCAAATTTACCTAGTCCGTCTGTGGCACTCCCAGCAAATAGTATGGAATTAGATTCATCGTAGTAAAAAGAAGACAAATTGGAAGGGTCTAGTTTACTTCCGTGGTAAAGTTTTTTTATCTGTAGAGGCCCAAATCTATTTTTCTTCAGTTGATAAATCTCAACAGTGCTGATGATGAAGACTTGGTCGTTTGTAGCGTTCCAGAAGTAAGTCCGCTCTTTTGGGATTTTTCCAATCAGTTCATTTGATTGCGAAATTCCACTTTCGGTACATTCCCAGAAGATACCCTTCGGATCAATGTAACCTAAAGTATTGCCGAGCATAAAGATACTGTTGGTATCTGTGTACTCAAAGGGCTTTTCCCAGAGTTTTTTTCCGTACTTGGTATGAAATGAAATTCGTTTGTTTAAAATTAGAAAGTATTTTCCATCACTTCTAAAATAGCGAACCGGACGAGCGCCATAGTCGAGGTAAACATTAGGTATACATTGGGCATAGAACTCTCCGAATAAACCGTCAACATAAATCGGAGTTTTGTACGCATGTTTTTTGTTAAATCGTTTCGGTTGTCCTTTATGAATAAGAATAATATCGCTCTGTCCGTCTGTGTTGGTGAAGAGTGAGTCGATCTCTTTTTTTCCAGCGATATACAGAAATCGATTGTTTGAGAAATTTTGATTTTCAGAGTTAAAAGTCTTAAACTCTTGCCCATCGTAACGAACGAGGCCATTTTCTGTCGTTAACCATAAAAATCCGTATTTGTCAGGAACAATACTTTTAATACTGTTTTGAGGAAGTCCAGCTTCATCATCAAGCCATGTAAACGAATCGAGTTGCGCAGATACATTTGCCGACAAAAGCAAGATAGCGAGCTGTATTATCGTAATGTTATGTTTCACATTCAAATTTACTGTGTAGATAAAATACTACAAATTCAAAATTGTTAAAAAAATTAAGAAAACTAATTTTGTTTACTGAAACTAAGGTAATCAACTTTTTTCTAATACACTAGCTTGTTTCGTTTAATTTATATTGAATTGACGCGGCTTTCCAAGAGGTTGTCATAAGGTCTTCGGAAGCTAAATCTGAGCTAGAGTAGTAGAAGTGTTAAAATTGTTAAGAGCTGTTTAATGTGAGTTTTAAACGGGTTTGAAACATGATTAAAACTTAGATATTTTGTTTTGATAAGCTGATCTTTATCAGGTGGTTTATTGAATTTTAACAATTGGATGTCAGGTTTTTACAGCTTGGTGTCCACACTTTTTATCTTTTAAGATAAGGAGTTTTTTTACGAACTGAAGGACAATATTATTTGATACATATGTACAAATTTTTACAATCTACAAAGGCGTTAATTTTTATTTCGGTAATTGCATTTGGCTTGCAGTCGCAAACTACCTATTCTCAAGTTGTTGCTAACGACGACAGCGGAACCACACCACAAGGAAGACCTCTGGCTTTGAATGTGCTGGCAAATGATACGGGTAATATTAATCCGGCATCGATTGTTATTACCTCTTTTCCAGTTGGTGGTATCTTGCAGATAACTCCCTCTGGTATTATCACGTATTTGCCTAACGGTAATTATACGGGTAATGACTCTTTTAGCTATCAAGTTTGTGATTTCACAACGCCTGTGCCGATTTGCGATGAGGCAGATGTTTCGGTAGTTGTAAATGCGTCTTTTATCGATCCATGTTTTGAAGCCAATAGAGCGAAAACTTTCTACATGCCATTTCCTGAGCGTGATTTGTGGGATGCATTAAGGAGATCTGCTAGTGACACCGGAGACAATCTTTTAACTAATACAGTAAGAAACGTAACAAGTATAAAGAGCCCATACCCTAATGTAATCATAACTTACGATCACTGGGAAGATGGATATGAGTCAAATATTTCACTTCCAACGCAAGCTTCTACTTTAGTATGGGGTGATGGAAATCTCAACAACGGTATTGCTCCGGGGCATCCAACGGATATACTACCAGCAGGTGCAAGTATCGTACTGGATAATGCTTTCGCTTATGATGCTTCGCGAGGAACAGTTGCTCCAATTGCTGATATACACTTCGACGGACGAGATAAGTTGTATTCCTCAAACGATATTGCAGTTTCAAAAGTAACTGGTGACAATACAAATTTTGGATTTCAATCAGCAAAGACTGATGTATACGATACAACGAGATTTGGAAATTTATTCGTGATTGGCTTTGGAGAAGATTTGGCTGTACCAATAGCAACCCCTACAAGTGCTGCTTTTCGTTATACAGCTGCTTTTATTCGCGCGCAATTTAACAATACAACAGTCTCTCTAGATTACGACGGAAACGGTACAGTAGATGTAACGCGAGTCCTAAACGAAGGTGAAGTTTGGTTTTATGACGGATCGGGAGGGAACTCTGTAGGCGATTCACAAACAACAAAAGAAGGTAATGTTAATCTTGCAACCGATTTGAAAACCGGAGCAGTAATCACAGCAACACAACCTGTTGGCGTCGATGTATTATTTGGAGGTCTAGATAGTTTTGGTACAAGAAACATTAATATATTTCAATCGCTATTTTTTGGAGATACGTACTATACGCCAGTTTCCGATCAAAATTTTGCTACAGGAACCGCGCAAGCTCCAACACGAGTTTATTTTTATAATCCATTAGCTGCTCCGGTAACAATTAATTGGACGAGTAGTACCGCTAGTGGT
>JAIXTU010000205.1 GCA_027483785.1 Flavobacterium sp. | reverse complement strand
TTTCTTTGCTATGGGTATGGCTTTGGAACTACAAAAACCTGTTGCCGTGATTTGTACGTCGGGTTCGGCTGTTTTAAATTTTTATCCCGCTGTAGCAGAAGCGTTTTATAGTTGCATTCCTTTGGTTGTTATTTCTGCCGACAGGCCGCCGCATAAAATTGATATCGGCGATGGCCAAACGATACGTCAGAAACATGTGCTTAAAAATCACGTGTGTAAGAGTTTAGATTTGCCTGAGTTTCCTACAAAAAAATCGGATCGCAAACTCGGAAAAGCCATACATAAAGCTATTTCCGAGCAATTGCCCATTCACATAAATGCGCCATTCGAAGAGCCGCTATACCGAACCTTGTCTGATTTTGATTATCGGATTTCAAGCACGCGTATCGTCCCTTCTGCAGAAAAGCAGCCACAACTCGAAGCATTTTTTAATTTATGGAATGCCGCCGAACGCAAATTGGTTTTGATTGGCTCAGAATTGCCGGAACAATTCACAGTTGCGTTTATACGTGCCTTAACTTCCGATCCGAGTGTGCTTGTTTTCACAGAAGCAAACAGCAATGTGCGTCATTCGGAATTTATCAATCAAATCGATTCGTTTATTTCTGAAAGCAATATGCTGTTTACAGAGTCGGTGCGCCCAGATGTGTTGTTAAGCTTAGGCGGAATGGTTGTCAGTAAACGCATAAAAACACTGTTGCGCTCGTACACAGATTTGCCGCATTTTCATGTCGATGCTCATTTGGCATGCAATACTTTTGGATTAGACGTGCAACACCTGAAAATGAGCCTAGCTAGTTTTCAGCAGCAGTTTGTGGTTCGCGCTAAGCATGTTACGTCGACATACAAGCAAAAGCAACTGGATCGTTATCGGCGTAAACTGGAAAAACAATCTGAATTTGAAGCAGTTGCGGCGTTTTCGGATTTTGCTGCTTTCAAATTAATTTGCGAAGCTGTGCCTGATTATGTTGCTATACATGTTTCGAACAGCGCATCGATACGTTATATGCAGTTGTTTGCACTACCGGAAAAGCTGGCGGTTTATTGCAACCGTGGTACTTCTGGTATCGATGGTTCCACTTCTACGGCAGTGGGCTTTTCTGTGGTAAGTGCAAAACCTACGATTTTAGTTACGGGCGACATTAGTTTTTTATACGACAGTAACGGGTTGTGGAATAAGTACATACCGCAAAATTTCAAGATTATTTTGATTAACAATGGAGGAGGAGGCATTTTTAGAATTTTGCCCGGACACCAGGAAAACGAGACGTTCCATACTTTTTTTGAAACAGCACATTGCTATACCGCCGAACATTTGGCAAAAATGTATAATTTCACTTACCAAACGGCGGCATCGTCGGTGCAATTGTCGGATGCTTTAAAAGTGTTTTTCGCAGCAAGCGATCGCCGTATTTTGGAGATCTTTACACCAACGAGAACAAACGACTTGATACTAGATCAATATTTTACGGCTTTAAAAATAGACCAATTATGATGGAAATCGGAGTTTTTACCCGTTTGCGAATTCTTCGAAAAACAGCAGTTGGACTGTTTTTAGGCGATTCTGAAATCAACGAAGTTTTGTTGCCCAACAAGTACGTTACCGATCAAATGCAAATCGACGATGAGATTTCGGTTTTTATTTATTTAGATCACGAAGAACGTCCGGTAGCAACAACTTTAAATCCGTACATCACGCTCAATGATTATGCGTATTTGAAAGTAAATTACATCAATCAGTTTGGTGCCTTTCTCGATTGGGGATTGGAAAAAGATCTTTTCGTTCCGTTTGCCGAACAAGCTAAAAGAATGGAAGTTGACAAGCGTTACCTTGTGTATTGCTTTAAGGATGAAAAAACCAATAGATTGGTCGCCACCAGTAAAATCAACAAGCTTTTACAAGAAGTTCCCGAAGGTTTGCAATCGGGCGATCAAGTCGATTTAGTGATTAGTCATCGTACCGATTTAGGTGTGAATATGATTGTCGACAAACGCTTTCGCGGATTGGTGTACACCGACGAAGCGGCGAGTTTACGTGTTCGTCCGGGCGATAAATTAACGGGTTACGTGCGCCAAATTCGAGAAGACGGAAAAATAGATTTGGCGTTAAAACCCATCGGATATGCGAAAATTTCCACAGAAGCCAGTAAGTTGCTCAGCGAAATTAAAGCAAACAGAGGTTTTTTAGGCTTAACCGATAAAAGTCATCCAGAAGATGTAAAATCGGTTTTAAACATGAGTAAAAAAACGTTCAAGCAAGCTGTGGGTCAATTATACAAACAGCAACTTATTAGTATTACAGAAGAAGGATTAAAACTCAATCAATAAAAATGAATTCAGAACCAAATTGGATAAAAGTAGGCGACTACACCGATATAACTTACCACAAAAGCAATGGAGTAGCGCGTATAGCTTTTAATCGACCAGAAGTGCGAAATGCCTTTCGTCCGAAAACGACCGCTGAATTGTACCGTGCGTTTTACGATGCACAAGAAGATACATCAATTGGCGTGGTTTTGCTTAGTGCAGAAGGACCTTCACCAAAAGACGGGGTATATTCGTTTTGCAGCGGAGGCGATCAGAAGGCACGTGGTCATCAAGGTTACGTTGGCGAAGACGGCATGCACCGACTCAATATTTTGGAAGTTCAACGTTTAATTCGCTTCATGCCCAAAGTAGTTATTGCGGTGGTTCC
>JAIXTU010000287.1 GCA_027483785.1 Flavobacterium sp. | reverse complement strand
TTGGTTCGCAACGAATACGGAAGCAAACTATTTGCAGACTTCTTCTTCTTCATCACTGGATTCCACGGTTTCCACGTATTCTCGGGTGTGATCATCAACATCATTATTTTCTTTAATGTATTGTTAGGCACGTACGAGCGCAGAGGTACTTACGAAATGGTAGAAAAAGTTGGACTTTACTGGCACTTTGTTGACTTGGTTTGGGTATTCGTATTTACAGTATTTTATTTGGTTTAAAAACATTAGAAAATGGCACACGAGCACGTTTCAAATACAAAAAGAATTTGGTTTGTTTTCGCACTTTTATCCGTGGTAACAACCGTAGAAGTTATCTTAGGTATTATTAAACCAGACAGTTTATTGCACACTAATGTGTTAGGCATGAACTTATTAAATTGGATTTTTTACATCCTAACGATTTTTAAAGCGTATTATATTGTTTGGGCTTTTATGCACATCGAAGGCGAAAAAGCTAGCTTGCGCTGGTCGGTTGTAGCACCCGTAATCTTCCTTGTTCTCTATTTGTTATTCATACTTTTGGTGGAAGCGAATTACATCTTTGAAATCTTCAGAGATTCAACCATTAAATGGAATTTTTAACAACATATTATATCATGTGAAAAGGTATGCTTTGGCATACCTTTTTTATTTTTGTATCCATCTGAGCTTCGCGTAAAATGAAGAAAAATATTGTTCTTTTTGTTCTGTTTGTCTTGCCAATTGTAGCATACCTGTTCTTTGCGTCGGGCGTAAACAGCTTTACTAAATTGCCCACGTTAAAAACAGCCGTAGCAGAGCTCCCCGATTGGAAAACAACAACCAAACAACCTGTAAAGCTTACGGGGAAAATTACTGTAATTGCTTTTCCAGGTGCGCAGTTACTAAAACATCGAGGAAATTTTTTTAATCTAAATGAAAAAATCTACCGCCGCTATTTCGAGTTTAAAGATTTGCAGTTCGTATACGTTTGCCCTACCGAAACTCAAGCCGAAGTTGCTGCTATTTTTACGGCGTTAAAACCTACCACGAACCTTTCCGGCTACAAGACGGTATTTGCCTCGCAGGAAGAGATTAAACGTTATTTCGAATCGTACGGAATTACAGAAAACCTAGATTCATATGCCGGAACCGATAAAGTGTTCTTGATTGATAAAGATCGTAACCTGCGCGGAAGAGAAGACGACGACGAATACAAGGAAGGTTATTCAACCTTTTACCCATCGGAATTGAGCAACGAAATGCTCGACGATTTTAAAATTCTAATCTACGAATACCGCGCGGCACTCAAAAAGAACCTGCCTAAACGTCAAATCTAATGAAAAACAAATCATACATCGGAATTGCTTTTGTGGTTCTCATTTTTGGGATTTGGGCCGTGCCGAAGATTGTCGACCGTTACCAAAACAGCGATATTGTTAAAAACGACCGACTTAACGTAGCTAAAATTGATCGCGAAACTGCCAACGTCACGAAAATCGGACCTGCACCAAAGTTTAGCTTCAAAAACCAAAACGAACAAGTAGTAGATAACAAATCGCTCGAAGGTAAAATATACCTTGTCGAATTTTTCTTCACTAAATGTCCAACGATTTGCCCTGTAATGAACAAAAACATGCGTCAGATCGACAGTACTTTTGCCACTAGAAAAGATTTCCAGATTGTATCTGTGAGCATCGATCCGGAAAACGACACCTTCGAAGTATTGAAAAAGCATGCAGAAAAGCTCGGTGCTTCGGAAAACTGGAACTTTGTTCGCGCCGATAAAGCATATACTTTCGAAGTAGCCACGCGCGGTTTTAACCTCTATGCGGGTCAAAACAGCAAGGTTGCTGGCGGTTTCGAACATTCCGGACTTTTTGCACTCGTTGATAAAAACGGAAACATAAAAAGCCGAACCGATGACTTTGGAAACCCGATTGTTTACTACGACGGACTTTCCGCAAAAGCAGTTACTGAACTAATAACCGACATCAAAACGCTTCTAAACTAACATGGAAAATACCTCTGCAGAGAAAAAATACAACATTTGGATTGCCGTATTATCGATAGCTATACCCGTTGTGGTAGCTGTTTTATTTAGTGTAAAACTCAGCGATTTTGGCATACACGTGAAACCTTTCTCGTTTCTGCCGCCTATCTACGCCGCAATTAACGGACTAACTGCCGTGCTACTCGTTACCGCCGTTTTTGCGATTAAGAACGGAAATCGCGCTTTGCACGAACGCCTGATGAAAACGGCTATTGCTTGCTCAGTTGCCTTTTTAGGCATGTATGTAGCGTATCACAGTAGTGCTGAAAGTACCAGTTTCGGCGATACCAACCACGATGAAATACTGTCGGAAGCTGAAATACAAGCCGTCGGATTTGTTCGTTATGTGTACTATTTCATTTTGCTTACGCATATTGCCTTATCGGTAATTATCATCCCGTTTGTACTGCTAACTTATGTCAGAGCAATCAGTAATAATTTTGCTAGACATAAGGCACTTGCAAAAATTACATTCCCGATGTGGCTGTATGTTGCCGTTACCGGAGTTATTATCTACATCATGATTTCACCGTATTATGCGAACTAAATTTCTTTTCGCTGCTTTACTGCTGTCAACGCTAAGTGCCCATGCACAATGCGCCATGTGTCGCGCAGTATTAGAAACCGAAGACGGCGCGGAAAAAGCAGCAGCTGTTAACGACGGAATCGTATATCTGATGGCATTTCCCTACATTTTAGTAGGTGCTATCGGCTACATTATTTATAAAAATCGACAAAAAAGTGCTGCACAACGTAAAATGCAACACCATGAAATTCAATAACTAATTGGTTTAAATTCCTAAGCACAAGTATCTTTGTGTTATTCAAAACGTTATGAAACTAGATAGAAAAGAAATATTAAACGTACTCGAAACCATCACCATAGCCGGAGAAGGTAAAAATATGGTAGAAAGCGGCGCCATTACAAACGTACTTACGTTCGGAAACGAAGTAGTGGTTGATGTAACACTCGCCTCGCCTGCCATGCACATTCGCAAACGCGCCGAAGACGATATCAAGAAAATTCTTACCGAACGTTTCGGTGAAGAACTGATCGTAAAAGTAAATACCAAAGTAGTTCAGCCCGAAAAGCCAACACAAGCTCCGATAAAAGGAAACGAATTGCCTGGAATTTCAAACATCATTGCCGTTGCCAGCGGAAAAGGTGGTGTTGGAAAATCGACCGTAACGGCAAACTTAGCCGTGACTTTGGCAAAAATGGGATTCCGCGTTGGTGTTCTCGACGCCGATATTTACGGACCATCGATGCCTATTATGTTCGATGTTGAACACGAAAAACCCATTTCGATTGACGTAGATGGACGTTCGAAAATGAAACCGATAGAAGCCTACGGCGTAAAACTATTATCGATAGGCTTCTTTACTTCGCCCTCGCAAGCCGTTATTTGGCGCGGACCGATGGCCTCGAAAGCTTTAAACCAAATGATTTTCGATGCCAATTGGGGTGCACTCGACTTCCTATTAATCGATTTGCCTCCTGGAACCGGCGACATTCACCTATCGATTTTGCAAGCTTTGCCGATTACAGGTGCTGTGGTCGTTAGTACACCGCAGGCCGTGGCGCTTGCCGATGCTAAAAAAGGCGTTTCCATGTTCCTTTCCGATGCCATAAAAGTGCCTGTTCTCGGAATTATCGAAAATATGGCATACTTTACGCCAGCAGAACTACCTGAAAATAAATACTATATCTTTGGACAAGACGGTGCGCGCAATTTAGCCACCGATCTCGACGTGCGCTTCCTCGGCGAAGTGCCGTTGATTCAAAGCATACGCGAAGCCGGCGATTACGGTCGACCTGCAGCTTTGCAAACCGACTCGCATGTCGAGTACATTTACCAAGAAATTACCAAGAACGTTGTTGAAGAAACCGTTCTTAGAAACGAAAATTTGCCGCCAACTGAAGCCGTTAAAATTACAACGATGGCAGGCTGCTCGGCGGTTAAGAAAACTTCTTAAGGAACACAAACATGACAGCAATACAAAACTCAGAAGAACTAAAAAACAGCGTGGAAAGTGCACTCGCGGAAATCAGACCCTTTTTGAATTCCGACGGCGGCGACATTAAACTCATCTCCATTGAAGATGACAAACACGTAACCGTACAGCTCGAAGGTGCCTGCACGCATTGCAGCGTAAACCAAATGACGCTCAAAGCTGGTGTAGAAACCACAATTAAAAAGTGGGCGCCGCAAATTGAAACGGTAGTTAATATTAGTGCTTGATTTTTTTGGGGGTGCCCACCCTTCGTAC
>JAIXTU010000305.1 GCA_027483785.1 Flavobacterium sp. | reverse complement strand
GTGCTTACGCTACTCATTTCGTTTTTGGATTACTACTTGCCGAGTCGCGGAACGAAAGCGGCTGGCGGAAGTCGTTATGCGGTTTACGGAACCAACGTCGGTTTGCTGGTGGGAATTCTCTTCCCGATTCCTCTAGGATTTATAATTGGACCGTTTTTAGGCGCTTTTCTTGGCGAATTTATCTTTGCCAAAGCGCCGATTTCAATAGCTATTAAAGCAGCTTTTGGTAGTTTTATCGCATTAATGGGATCGATGATAATTAAGGTGCTTTGTTCGATCTTGTTTTTGGTGATTTTCGTTTGGAAGTTTTACCAATACGAGTTGATAAAGTTGTTTCTTTAGGTTTCAAAATCAAAAAAGCCCTCCAATTTAATGGAAAGCTTTTCATTGGTCTAACTACTAAACCTTCCGCCTCTCAGCGGAAAACAACACAACTACTTTTGATTTCTTGGGCAAAAAAGCCTTTCGTGTGTGAAAGGCTTCTTTACTTTTTGCGGTCTGGACGGGACTCGAACCCGCGACCTCCGCCGTGACAGGGCGGCATTCTAACCAACTGAACTACCAAACCATTGCGTAATTGCGGTTGCAAATATACGAGCTTGTTCCTAATTCGCAAGTGTTTTTTTAAAAAAACTCGAATTAACCGAACTTTTGTTTTTCCACTAAATATGTGGTCAAAATTTGCTCGAAGCTATCTGCAACATTTACAGGAACATATCTGATTTTATTTTGCGCAGCCGAGCTTGCTAATTCTTTAAACTTTTTTTCGACTTTGCTTTTATATTCGGTTCGAAACTGCTCTGCAAAGAGGTTTATCTCGTCGCCAGTTTCCAAATCGATGAATTTTCGCGGTGTTGTATCGAAGTCAAAATCGATTTCCGTTTGCTTATCGAACACGTGAAAAACGATAACGCGGTGTTTGTTATGACGCAGGTGTTGCAAAGCGGTTATCAACTTTTCGTCGGTTGAGAGTTGGAATAAATCGGTAAACAGAACAACCATCGATCGGCGGTGCAATTTCTCGGCAATTTCGTGTAAGATTTTCGGCGTATTGGTTTGTTTGCGTTCGGCGCCAGATTGTAACGTTTCTTCCAATACATTTAAAATCATGCGATGGTGTCGATCGCTGCCTTTTTCCGGCGCGTAATAATCGTATTGATCGGAGAACAAACTTAAACCCACGGCATCGCGCTGGCGTTTGAGAAGATTCATTAAAACGGCGGTCGCCAAAATAGCAAAACCGGCTTTTGATTGGTAGAACGGCTGATCGTCGCGCAGTTTTGGATAATGCATCGACGAGGAGTTATCGATAATGAAATGGCAGCGCAGATTGGTTTCCTCTTCGTAGCGTTTGGTGTATAAACGATCGGTTTTGGCAAAGAGTTTCCAATCGATATGTCGTGTCGATTCGCCTTTGTTGTACAATTTATGTTCGGCAAATTCGGAGGAGAACCCGTGGAACGGACTTTTATGCATGCCGTTGATGAAGCCTTCTACAATCTGATTGGCGAGCAATTCCAGATGTTGAAACGCGGCTATTTTTTCAAAATTTTGCTCTATTTTCATAGCTGCAAGTTACTGTTTTAAGAAAAAAAATCCCGCACAGGCGGGATTTTTGTTTGTTTACAACTGTATGTATTACAAATGTGCGTCGAGCGACTCGGCGTAGGTTTGTTTTGGAGCCACACCTACTTGCTTGCTCACTACTTCGCCGTTTTTGAAAGTTAAAACAGTTGGTATATTTCTGATTCCGTATTTAGCTGCGAACTCTTGGTTGGCATCAACATCAACTTTGCCTACTACAGCTTTTCCAGCGTACTCGGTTGCTAATTCTTCGATTACCGGACCTACCATACGGCATGGCCCGCACCAAGCTGCCCAGAAATCAACCAAAACAGGCTTATCTGATTTTAATACAATCTCTTCAAAAGTCGCGTCTGTAATTGCTATTGCCATAATTATATATTTTCCGTACAAAGGTACAAGGATTCAACGAAATGGATTCAAAATTTATATCGCTTTTAGCTATTTCGGTATGCCGATTACCAATCTTAGGCTATATAATAGTAGGCATATTGCTCCGATTTGTTGGTGTTTAATAACTCGATTTTGGAGAAATCGGGTGTTTCGGCTGTGCGAAAAATTACACGTAATATTGCAATATTACCTCAAGTTAAAATACTGAAAATAAATTAATTAAGTGGTTTAAAAAAAGGACGTAATTCCTCTCTTTACTCATCTTAATACATAACGTATTTTCTGGAAACAATTGCTGCGGTAAGGACAGCAGCGGAAAGCTTTTGCACGGAATTTTTACAAGTGACGGCAGCGGCAATGCGGTAGCACGTGCAAGCGCCTGACACTTGAAAAATTCTGGGTAAAACTTGCAGCGCATGGCCTGACGGCGGTGATATACTTCCACCGAACGCGTACCGCCGGACCGCCCAAAAACTCATTAAAGCGAGGCAAATGTGCAGTATTATTGATTTGCTTGCTCACCGAAAACACTAAAACGCACTGAATTTTGTGGAATATGGCACCGCTGAGGAAAACACAGAACGTTTCATTCCTAAAAATAATGCTCCAGCCTTCGACAAACTGCCTTCGACAAGCTCAGGCACCAGCATTGTTAGCTCACCGAAAACACCAAAACGCACTGAATTTTGCGGAATATGGTGCAGCTGATTAAAACACAGAACGAGTCATTTTCCAAAAGTAAAACTCCAGCCTTCGGCAAACTGCCTTTGACAAGCTCAGGCACCGGCATTATTAGCTCACAGAAAACACCGAAACGCACAGAATTTTGCGGAATATTGCACCGTTGAAGAAAACACAGAACGTGTCATTATCCAAAAATCACACAACCTTCGACACGCTCATGCAACGACGATACGCGGATTCGGGTGGGTGAATGATACGTAAAGTGGTGAACTCATCGAGTCTAGCTTCTCGTGTCTAGCTTCTAGCTTCCAAAAAAAGATACGTTAAGTGGTAAACTCATCAAAAGTCTTAATACTTAATACTCCAATCTT
>JAIXTU010000114.1 GCA_027483785.1 Flavobacterium sp. | reverse complement strand
TAGCCGTTGTTTTCAATGACAAACATTACAGGAAGCTTCCAAACGGATGCTATGTTTAAGGCTTCGTGAAAATCGCCTTCCGAAGTAGCGCCTTCACCCGTAAAAACTGCAGTTACTTTTTTCTCTTGGCGAAGTTTGTGCGCAAGAGCAATACCATCGGCAATACCCATTTGCGGACCCAAATGCGAAATCATTCCAACAATTTTGTACTCTTGCGTCCCGAAATGGAAACTGCGATCGCGACCTTTAGTAAAGCCCGAGCGTTTTCCTTGCCATTGTGCAAACAACTTCTGCAGCGGAACTTTTCGCGTAGTAAAGACCCCTAAGTTTCGGTGCATTGGCAAAATGTATTCATCTGCATCTAAAACCGAAGCAATTCCCACAGAGATAGCTTCTTGACCAATGCCACTAAACCATTTGGAAACTTTTCCTTGGCGAATAAGAATGAGCATTTTTTCCTCAATCATTCGCGGAAGCAATAAACTTTTGTAAAGGGAAATTAATTCTTGATCGCTGAGCGTTTTTCTATCGAAGTGCATAGGGTATTGAGTCGTTTTTTAACGAGCGTAAAAGTAGGTATTTTATCAACTTCAATCGATGTAGTTAACAAGGTAAATTACCGATTTTTTGTTTTGACCGATTGAAAAACTCGGTTACTGATGCTGCTTCAAATACTGAAAATACTATCTTTGTTTAAGAGCTTCGGCTCGATTATCGAAATTTTTAAAAGACTATGCAAAACATTCCAAGTGTTGACCTGCGTGATTTCCTTTCGGAGAACCCGGAACGCAAACAAAAATTTGTAAATGAAATCGGAAAAGCTTTTGAAGAAATTGGCTTTGTAGCCTTAAAAGGGCACTTTTTAGACGATCGTTTGGTAGACGATTTGTACAGCGAAGTTCGACAGTTTTTTGCACTTCCCGTAGAAGTGAAAGAAAAGTATGAAATTCCTGGAATTGGCGGACAACGCGGTTATGTTTCCTTTGGAAAAGAACACGCAAAAGGCAGAAAAGAAGGCGATTTAAAAGAATTCTGGCACTTTGGCCAGTATGTCGATGAAACTTCGCGCTGGAGAGATGAATATCCAGACAACGTGGAAGTTACGGAACTTCCAAAATTCAATGAAATTGGAAAAGAAGCCTACAAAATGCTCGAGAAAACAGGCGTATATGTGCTTCGCGCCTTAGCTTTGCACTTAGGCCTCGACGAAAAGTACTTTGATGAATATGCGTACGAAGGCAACTCAATCCTTCGTCCAATTCACTACCCGCCTATCACAAAAGAACCGGAAAACGCCATACGAGCAGCTGCACACGGCGATATCAATTTGATTACGCTTTTAATGGGTGCACAAGGAAAAGGTTTACAAGTGCAAAACCACAACGGCGATTGGATCGACGCTATTGCGGAAGACGACGAATTGGTTATTAATGTAGGTGATATGCTTTCAAGACATACCAACAACAAATTGAAATCAACGATTCATCAGGTGGTAAATCCGCCGCGCGAATTGTGGGGAACATCAAGATATTCCATTCCGTTTTTCATGCATCCGGTGAGCGACATGAAGCTGAATTGTTTGGAAAATTGCATCGATGAAAACAATCCGAAACTTTACGAAGATATTACTGCTGGCGATTTCCTTAACGAGCGTTTGGTAGAATTAGGATTGATCAAAAAATAATGTAAAACTTAATCGAAAAAGAGTGCGAATTAGCGTTCGCACTCTTCGTTTTTATGGACTTACAAGAACAACTCAAAAAATTATTTCCCGATCACCAACCCTTACCCGAGGAAAAGCTTGAACCTGAAAGCATTAGTATTCAATTACAAAAAGAACCGCTGATTTGTAAATACGAAAAACGAAAAGGTGCCGCAACCACACTCATTGAAGGTTATGAAGGCAGCGAAGCCGAATTAAAGATATTAGCTAAAGAACTCAAGACGTTTTTAGGCGTAGGTGGAAGTGTGAAAGATCATGTAATAATCGTTCAAGGCGATTACCGAGATAAAATCATGCAAAAACTAAAAGAAAAAGGATTTAAAGTAAAACGTGTAGGAGGATAATTATGATAGCAAACTCAGAACTAATATTAAATCCAGATGGCAGTGTTTACCACTTAAATTTACTGCCCGAACATATTGCAGATACCTTCCTATTTGTTGGCGATCAGAACCGTGTGGAAAAAATTACGCGGTATTTTGACCACATCGAATTTTCAACCCAAAAACGCGAGTTTAAAGCACAAACCGGAACATACAAAGGCAAACGAATTACCGTTTTAAGTACAGGGATCGGTCCGGATAACATCGACATCGTGCTTAACGAATTGGATGCTTTGGTGAATGTCGACTTAAAAACGCGTACCGTAAAGTCGGAACTTAAAAAATTGAAAATCATTCGTGTAGGAACTTCTGGAGCACTGCAACCCGATATTGCAGTAAACTCCTTTGTGGTGTCGCGATTTGCTGTTGGCACCGACAATATGTTGCGTTCCTACGTTTTGAATAATCAAATTCTGGAAGATTTATCTGACCGTTTCGTTCTACATACAGCATGGGATTTGCAAAAAGGAAAACCGTACGCAGTAAGTTGCAGCAGCGAATTGCTTTCTTGGTTCGATAATCCGAAGTTTAAAAAAGGAATTACGGCAACGGCGGGTGGTTTTTACGGACCGCAAGGACGCGAAGTTCGCTTAACGCCTGCAGATAAAACCATAAACGAGAAATTGCAAGGTTTTGGTTATGATGCCATTCCGATGACAAACTTGGAAATGGAAACGGCGGCGATTTACGGATTGTCGGCTCTGTTCGGACATGAAGCACTTTCGCTTAACGCCATTATTGCCAATCGAGCAAACGGAACTTTCAGTGAAAATCCGGATGAAGCCATCGAAAATTTGATTCAAGAAGTTTTAGCCATACTCGCCATGCAATGAAAAAAGTAACGCTCGCCGGAGTTCCCGAACATTTTAATACGCCCATTTTATTGGCTTTAGAAGACGGCGCTTTTGCAGAAAAGGGAATCGATTTGCAGTTTATTACCGTTAAAGAAGGCACTGGAAAAATGTGCCAGATGCTTGATTCGCAGGAAGCCGACTTGTCGATTTTACTCACCGAAGGGATTTGCAAACACATTTTAAACGGCGGTCAGGCAAAATTGGTTCAGTGGTATACCAAAACACCACTACTTTGGGGCGTTCATGTGGAATATGCCTCGAAATTTCAAAAGGAATCCGATTTAAAAGGAACTGTTGCTGCAATTTCTAGAAAAGGTTCGGGTTCTGAATTGATGAGCTTTGTACATGCCGCAAATATGGGATGGGACACAGCAGACATGCGTTTTGAAATCGTGCATACCATCGATGGAGCCGTGACGGCATTGACAGCTGGAACGTCGGACTACTTTATGTGGGAACAGTTCATGACACAGCCGTTGGTCGATCAAAAAATTTTTAGACGACTTGGCGTTTGCGCATCGCCTTGGCCTTGTTTTGTGATTGCTGCAAACACCAAATTTGCTTCTGAAAATCCGACCGATTTACAAACTGTTTTGGCTATCATGAATCGTTATACATCGTCCTTTAAAAATCGAGCAACTGCGGCAGCAGATATTGCAGAACGCTTTCATTTAGAACCGGCACAGGTACGCGATTGGCTTCAGGTAACCGAATGGTCGCAAGAGCAAATTTCTCCAGAAACGTTAAACAAAATTCAAAATCAACTCGTTTCATTTAACATCATCGATAAAAAAGGTACATTTGAGGAAATGGTAATTTCTTAATTCGAACGCAGCTGATGTCCACTTCCGTTAACATCAATTTTCAACAACTGAAAAGCAAGCTGCAACTTCCCAAGCCGTGGGATTCTATTATCATTTTTGCGCTCAACATCTTGCTCACAATTCCCGTGTTTATTATTGTGCATCAAAATATTATCGATCCGCAATGGCCTTTTCATCTCGATCAAGTTTTTCTTTTCCTGATCATTGTTATCCTTTTTCAATTGTTGCTTCGCTCGCTGCGAACAATCATCATTATTGCAGTATTTGTTTACTTACTTATTCTACTTTTTGGTACTGTAATCGGCGGTTATGGTTTTAACGCTGTCGCGGAAGATTATCGCGCGATGATGTATAGTATGGCCGACAATCCGAATCCGCAAGATGTGATTATCGCCAAGCTACTCCCCTTTCCAAATAAATCACAGATTTTAGAATCCATCGAATTTAACAATCCTAAAGTTCGAAACTTCGCACTTTACGCCACAACGCAGCATTTTAAAGACGTGAAAGGTTATCACAAAGACCGAAGAATGATTCAATGTTTCGCCGTTTTTAAAGAAATTCGGAACCGCTGGAACTACGTAAACGATCCAAAAAACACCGAGTATATAGCAAGTGCTAGCGAATCGCTGGTACATTTTTCAGGTGATTGCGACGATCATGCTATTTTGATGGCAGCTTGCATTCGTGCCATTGGTGGAACACCGCGATTGATACATACCGGCGGACATATTTATCCCGAAATGCTCATCGGAAAAAAAGCCGATCTTGAACAAGCGAACTATTTGATCAAAAACGTCTTGTTTAAAGAAGAAACACGCGGTAAGGAAATCCACTATCATGTCGACGAACGCGGACAAATCTGGCTCAACCTTGATTACACGGCACGTTTTCCAGGTGGACCTTTTATGTCTGAGGAAATTCTCGGTGCGCTAACACTGAATTAAACGCACTTACTGCACCCATTTTATCGGTTCTTTTCCGAGGGAAACCAAAATTTCATTGGTCTTGGTAAAATGTTTGTGACCAAACCACTTGCCGTTATTTGCACTTAATGGAGACGGATGACCAGCTTCTAAAACAAAATGTTTCTTCCGATCGATAAATTTGGCTTTTTTACTTGCGAAGTTGCCCCAAAGCAAAAAGATGATCTGTTCCGTTTCCTCATTGATGATTCTTATAGTTTCATCGGTAAACTCTTCCCAACCTTTCCGCGAATGCGAGTGCGCTGTACCTCCGCGAACCGTAAGTGTACTGTTTAGTAACATCACACCCTGTTTGGCCCAATGCCGTAGGTTTCCGCTTTTTGGAATGGGAAGTCCGGTATCGCTATGTAATTCTTTAAAAATGTTCACTAAGGAAGGAGGAGGCGGGATTCGATCGTTTACCGAAAAACACAATCCGTTTGCCTGACCTTCTCCGTGATACGGATCCTGTCCGATAATAACCACCTTAATTTTGTCGATCGGACACAAATCGTATGCCGCAAAGATTTCTGCTTGAGGCGGAAAACAGTGATAAATACGATAATCTCGTTTGAGATAAGTCAGCAACTGTACAAAGTACGGTTTTTCAAATTCGTGCTCTAACTTCTCGCGCCACAACGGATGTATACTCAGATTCATAATTAAGGGTTCCGATTTACTTAAACTGATGCTAATGCTTTCTTAAAAGAGCATAAAGTTATTAATTGCATCGCCGTATCTTTGTTAAAAAATACGAGTAACCGCGAATGTTATCTATAAGCCCAAAAACCACAACCGATTTACAATTTCCAACTATACTCGAAACGCTTGCCGAGAAATGCAATACCGAGCTCGGAAAAGAAAAAGCACTGCAAGTTACACCAATTGCCGATAAACTCGAGCTGCTCAAAGCTTTACAACACACATCAGAATACCGCTCCTCATTCGATAATAACAACGCCATTCCCAATCACGGGTTTGAAAGTATTGTCTCCGATTTAAAAATGTTACATATCGAAGGCAGCATGCTGGAAGTGAGCAGCTTTCGAAAATTCTTGTCGATTTCAGAAACTGCGGCAACTTTAATAAATTTTCTAAAGAAATTCGAAGATTATTACCCAGAATTAGCAGCAAAAGCTAGTGAAATTACTATTTCAAAAGACATCGCTAAACTTATTGAAAATGTGATTGATAAGTATGGCGAAATACGCGATAATGCTTCGCCCGATTTGGTGGAAATACGTCGGAATATGCAACAGGTTCGCGGAAAAGTGAATCAGAGTTTTGGTATGGCGCTAACCCAATACAACAGCATGGGATATTTAGACGACATCAAGGAAAGTTTTGTGGATAATCGACGCGTTCTTGCCGTGTTATCCATGTATCGAAAAAAGGTAAAAGGCGCCATCTTAGGAACGTCCAAAACCGGCAGCATTTCATACATTGAACCCGAATCGACTTACAAATACTCGCGTGAATTAGCCAATTTAGAATTTGAAGAACGCGAGGAAATTCGACGAATTTTATTGTTACTCACTGCTCAGTTACGCCCTTTCGGGGAAGTTTTGGGTGCGTATCAAGACTTTCTAAGCGATATCGACGTGATTGCAGCTAAAGCCAAATACGCACGTAAAATCAATGGTATACTACCCGAAATCGATAATACGAGCCGTCGTATTTACTTTCGTGAGGCCTACCACCCTATTTTATTTCTGAATAATCTCGCCGAAAAGAAAGTAACCTATCCACAAACCTTTGAGCTTACGCAAGAAAATAGAATCATAGTCATTTCAGGTCCGAATGCAGGAGGAAAAACCATTTCCTTAAAAACTATTGGTTTACTGCAATTGATGTTGCAAAGCGGATTTTTGATACCTGTACACGAACGCAGTTCTACGTTTTTATTTGATCGAATTTTGACAGATATTGGCGACAATCAATCCATTGAAAACCATTTGAGTACGTATTCTTACCGACTTAAAAACATGAACTACTTTTTGCGTAAGTGCAACAAAAACACTTTGTTTTTAATTGACGAGTTTGGAACGGGTTCCGATCCGGAATTAGGTGGTGCTTTGGCAGAGACTTTTCTGGAAGAATTTTACCATCGAGATGCTTTTGGGATCATCACTACACATTACGCCAATTTAAAAATGCTCGCTAATGAACTGCCTGAAGCAACAAACGCCAACATGCTTTTCGATGAGCAGTCGCTGGAGCCGATGTTTAAACTGGTTATCGGTCAGGCCGGAAGCTCGTTCACCTTTGAAGTAGCTCAGAAAAACGGTATTCCGTACGGTTTGATTAATCGGGCAAAGAAGAAAATCGAATCTGGAAAAGTTCGTTTCGACAAAACTATTGCGACACTGCAAAAAGAACGCTCGAAAATGGAGCAAACCGCGCAAAGTTTGAAAGAAGTTGAATTGAAAAAACGCGAGGAAAGCGAAAAGCTCGAATCGATAAACGCGCGAATTAAACAAAAGCTCGAAAGCTATCAAGAATTGTACGATCAGAACCAGAAGCTGATATACATTGGTCAGAAAGTCGACGATTTAGCGCTTAAATACTTTAACTCCAAGAATCGTAAAGAACTTATTGGCGAATTGGTGCGTTTGGTTGAAGTAGAAAATTCGAAACGCAAGAAAATTGCTCCGAAGATTTTACAAGTCGAAAAGAAAAAGCAGGAAAAAACAGCCGCCGAAGTTGCCGTGAAAGTAGACGAAATTCGGAAAGAAAAAAAAGCGAAGAAAGAAAAAGAAATCGTAGAGAAACCGAAAGCAATTTTAAAAATTGGCGACCGTGTACGCATGCACGACGGCCGAGCGGTTGGTGTAATCGACAGTATAGAAAAAACCAAAGCCACGGTAAATTACGGTGTCTTTACCTCGAAAGTTGCGGTTGATCTATTAGAACTTGTAGAAGCAAAAAAATGAGCGAAAGTGTAGTTTCAAGAATTCCGCAAGGGAAAAAGTTAATCTTGTTTGACGGTGTTTGCACGTTATGCGATTCGGCTGTTCGATATGTTATTTCTCACGACAAAAAAGATGAATTTCGATTTGCTTCGTTACAGTCGGATTTTGGACAACAAATTTTAAAGCACATCGGCATTGATAATCGGCAGATAGATAGCATTGTTTTATACGAGCCTCATGTGGCGTATTACTATAAATCGGCCGCAGCGCTGCAAATCGCAAAAAATCTGGGAGGTATTTTCTCCTTGGCGGGAATATTCCGCATGATACCCACGGGATTAGCGAACATTGTTTACGATTACGTGGCCAAGAATCGCTATAAATGGTATGGTCAAAAGGACGTTTGCGGTATCGACGACATTAATTTACGTTACAAAATAATAGAGTAACGTAAGTTCGATTAATCCTTTTCCCATTTACCAACGACTGCTGTAGCCAGTGCATTTCCTAAAACGTTTGTTGCACTTCGAAACATATCGCAAAAATGATCGATAGGAAGAATAAGCGCAATGCCTTCAACCGGAATATCGAACATACCGCAGGTAGCAGCTACTACAACTAAACTTGCTCTCGGAACGCCTGCAATACCTTTACTGGTAAGCATTAACACCAAAAGCATGGTTAACTGCGTAGGTGTATCGAGGTGAACGCCGTAAACTTGTGCAATAAAAATCGCTGCAAAAGTCATATACATCATACTGCCGTCGAGGTTGAACGAATAGCCCAAAGGAAGCATGAACGAAACAATCTTGTCTTTGATGCCAAAACGCTCGAGTTCTTCGGTTAATTTTGGGAAAACGGCTTCGCTGCTGGTTGTACCAAAGGCGATGAACAAAGGTCCGGTGATGCGTTTCAATAAGACTTTCATTTGCGAACCCAAAAACAAAAAGCCAATGAGTAGTAAAACGACCCACAAGCTTGAAATTCCGACCATAAACGAACCGAAAAACTTAGCGTAAGTAAGCATAAGTTCGCTAAAATCGCGTACGGCGAAAACACCAGCAATGGCACCAAAAACGCCGATGGGTGCAAATTTCATGACGTAGTTTACCATTTTAAGTACGATGTGCGAAGCAGTGTCGAGTGCTTTGATGATCGGTTTTGAATGATCGCCCATGGATGCTGCGGCGAGTCCGAAAAAGATAGAAAAAACCACGATTTGTAAAATTTCGTTTGTTGCCAAGGC
>JAIXTU010000294.1 GCA_027483785.1 Flavobacterium sp. | reverse complement strand
AGGCCCGTACAAATTGCTCCACAAAAAAGCGCTAGAAAGTACATCGCAAGGCTTCGAAATGTACCGCGGGTATCGAATGCACTGCGAAACTTTCCGACCGAAAACCAACAAAGCAGCAGACTCGCCGGAACTAACAACAGCAACGGAATCGCACAAAAGAAACCCAGCACGATTCCTACCAGGAACGCGAACGCTGTTTTCGATATTGGAAATTGCAACTGATTCATGAGAAAAAAAGGAGCCGAAGCTCCTTTTACAATTAAATAACCCAGTCGAAATCAGCAAAGGCCTTCCACTTAATTATCTACGTGGCATGAGATTGGATGTTTCGGAAAACAATCGCTTCTTTCAACACGGTAAAAGTAAAAGGGTCGGAAAAAATAATTTTACGGAAAAACCGTAAATTTCAAAAAATTTACGCTTTGTTCGGAATTCGGTTAATCTGAACGAAACTCCTTTTGTAATAAGGTTCTTTTGTAGAAGAAATTATAACACCTTTATTGGTTGACGAGTGAATAAACTTAATTTCATCGCCGATAATCTCAACAACCATACCCACATGATTGATTATGCTTCGTCCGTTGGTTTTGAAAAAAATCAAATCGCCAGCTTGTACATCGGCCAAATCTACTTTTTCACCTACTTGCGCCATTTCGTGCGAACTACGCGGCATTTTGATATCAAAAATATTAAGTACCGCTGTTACCATGCCCGAGCAGTCCATGCCTGCGGGAGTTGTTCCACCACCGCGGTAACGAACACCGAGAAATCCCATAGCATTATTGATCATTTGGTTGCCCAAATAATTAGTAAACGACGGAAACACCAAGTCGGAATCAGGTTCTTCGTTGATGATATTCTTTTTTGAAGGCTTCGTTTGTGGTTTTGGCTTTGTAACCGCAACTTCGGGTTTCGGAGCAGGTTTCTGAGCTGCCGCTGGTTTTGTCACAGCCGGAACTTTTGGCGTTGCTACAGCCGTTTCAGTAGAAGTTTTTGTTACACCGGTCGATGTAGTTTCTGTACGCGGTTGGTAAACGCCTTTTTTCATAGCTTGCTTCTTAGACGTAATAATTTGCGACGAACCCACAAATGTGAACATCAAAAAGGAAATCAGAAAAAAGAATCTCAATCGCGTCATAGTTTACTTTTTATTTTTCAGACGATGTCTTTAGCTTTATAAATAAAACTGCGTCGAAACATAATGTCAAAATTCATGCCGTAGTACATTACTCGGACGACAAAAATAGAAATAATTGCCTGAATTTCGATTCGGAAAAATCTTAATAACTGTTAATTAACAACTTGCAAATCGGCGAGAATCAATTCCGCTGTGCGTCGACTCGCACCAAAACTCCCCAATTTTGCAATCAATGCCTCGTAATCGTTCAACATTTTCGCGCGGTGTTCCAAAGCTAAACAGCGATCTAACTCCAACTTCAAAGTCTTTTCGTTAAACCGGTCTTGTATCAATTCGGTTACAATTTCTTGATCCATAATCAAATTCACCAACGAAATATATTTCAAAGTCAAAATGCGTTTTGCAATTTGATAGGAAATAAAACTACCTCGATAGCAAACAACTTCGGGAACTTTGAATAAAGCCGTTTCTAATGTTGCCGTTCCAGACGTTACCAAGGCAGCAGTAGCATGATGCAGCAAATCGTAAGTAACGCCAAAGAGCAGCTTCACCTGATCGTTTGAAATAAACTTCTTGTAAAACGCTGCTTCTTGCCCAGGCGCTCCTGCAATTACAAACTCGTATTGCGGATAGTACGCTACCATCTTAAGCATCTGCGCAAGCATTTTCTCGATTTCTTGCTTTCTACTACCTGGTAAGAAAACAATCTTCGGTTTGTTGTTTAATTGGTGCTTGACGCAGAAGGTATCGAAATCGTCGTAACTGCGCTGAGCCATCGCATCCAACAACGGATGTCCGACGTAATCCACTTTAAATTGGTGTTTGTCTTCGTAAAACGATTTCTCAAACGGTAAAATAACAAACATGCGGTCTATATCTCGCTTTATCGCCTTAATCCGATTTTCTTTCCAAGCCCAAATTTGTGGAGATATATAATAATGTACGCGAATGCCAATTTGCTTCGCCCACTTAGCAATTCGCATATTAAAACCTGGATAATCGATTAAAACCAACACATCGGGTTTAAATGCGGCGATGTCATTTTTGCAAAAAGCAATATTCTTTAAGATTGTTCCTAGATTTTTTACCACTTCAGCAAAACCCATAAAAGCTAAATCGCGGTAATTCTTAACCACTTTTGCGCCTGCTGCTTCCATCAATTCGCCGCCCCAAGCACGAATATCTGCTTCTGCGTCGAGCTGTACTAATTCTTTAATCAAATTCGAACCGTGTAAATCGCCCGAAGCCTCTCCAGCTATAATGTAATATTTCATGTTACAAGAACAAAGTTAAAAGCGTGAGCAAAATGGCACCCAGCACAATACCACGCGCCAGAAAATCGCGCTTTTTGTGCATCAACCAAAAAAATAGTCCCAAGTTTGGAATACTGCAAATAGTAATAAGTTTTCCTAACTTACGCTGCTGCTGAAGCAATTCAAGTCCGGGCAAATAACTATAAGGTGTTAGCAAATAGATAAACAATACCGATGTTACTACTGTTAATAATAGTGCCAACAGCGCTCCAATAACAAGTTCTTTCCAATTACTCATTCCAATTCCATGTGTTAAGTTCCGAAATGGCGTGATGTGCCGTTAAATCGAACTGCGTGGGAACAATCGAAACGTATCCTGCCTCCAAAGCATGCTCATCTGTATCGGTTCCCTGATCCAAATTTACAAAGGTTCCGGTAAGCCAGTAATAACTTTTCCCTAATGGCGAAACGCGCTTATCGAACTTTTCTTGCCACATGGCATTTGCTTGCCTGCAAATTTTTACTCCTATAAACTCCTTGTCCGGATGCGGAAAGTTTACATTTAAAACCACGCCTTTAGGTAAACCGTTTGCCAAAACCTGAGCCGCAATACTGCGAACAAAAGGTCGGCACGGCTCAAAGTTTGCATCCCAGTTGTAATCGCTGAGCGAAAATCCAATAGCTGGTATACCTTCGATCCCAGCTTCTACCGCGGCGCTCATCGTTCCTGAATAAATAACGTTGATCGACGCATTACTGCCGTGATTGATTCCCGAAACACACAAATCGGGCTGTCGATGCAAGATTTCATTAACAGCAAATTTCACACAATCTACCGGCGTACCCGAACAACTGTACTCTTCAAAACTACCGTCGTTGCTCAACTTTTGGAGATACAGTGTATTGTTGATCGTAATCGCATGTCCCGTGGCACTCTGTGGTTTGTCGGGCGCCACAACCAAAACATCGCCAAGTAAACACATTTCCGAAATGAGCGTACGAATGCCAGGTGCGGTAACCCCATCGTCGTTGGTAACTAGAATTAAAGGCCTGCTTTTTTCGCTAAACTGCATGACAACTATTGTTTAAATTTGTAACGAACGCGAAGACATTGCGTCAAACCCCAAAAATAACTAATTTTAGTGGGGCAACTAAGCTGATTTCGCTTCCGATTCGTTTCTGACGCCAAAACGCGCTAACAATCAATAAACCAAACAGTTATTGGTTTAACAAAAAATTATAGCGCAGCAAAAAGTATCGGCACGGTTTTTACTTACCTTAGTTATTGTTTTAGATGAAAACTCTGATAGATTTTATGAAAAAGAATTTTAAGATAATCGCGGCACTTTTAGTGCTTTGCGTGGCATTGTGGTCGTTTTTTCCAAAGTCGTCCAACAATGATGAAAAAGACAAATTACTACTCGAATTACTTGCCTTTGTTTTACAAAAAGGACATTACGATCCGAAAAACATCGACGATAATTTCAGTAAAAGCGTGTATAAAGAGTACATCGAGGCGCTCGATCCAGCGAAACGCTTTTTCCTAGCATCGGATATCGAAGAGTTTAAAAAATACGAATTGGAAATCGACGATCAAATCAATAATAAAGATCTGACGTTTTTTAATCTCACTTACAATCGTTTGATGGAACGCATGCAAGAAAGCAAATCATTTTATAAAGATCTGCTCGCAAAGCCGTTCAACTACGACGAAAATGAGACGTTTGATACCGATTACGAGAAAATGCCCTACGCGAACTCAATCAGCGCGCTCAAAGATCGTTGGAGAAAACAAATCAAGCTCGGAACCTTGTCGTCCTTAACCGATAAACTCAAATTGGAAGAAGACAAAGCAAAAGCCGATGCGAACTACAAAGCAAAATCGTATGCGGATTTAGAAAAAGAAACCCGCGAAAGCTCTGAAAAATCGCTCGAAGATTATTTCAGCTTTGTAAAAGATTTGAACCGCGAAGACTGGTTTGCCATCTTCGTTAATTCTATTGCCGAAGGTTTTGATCCGCATACCAACTACTTTGCACCTGAAGATAAAGACAAATTCGACCTTAGTATTTCGGGAACTCTCGAAGGAATTGGTGCCCGTTTACAAAAGAAAAACGACTTCACCGAAATTACAGAACTTATTTCTGGCGGACCCGCCTGGCGCGATAAACAACTCGAACCCGGAGACGTTATCATGAAAGTGGCACAAGGCACTGCCGAACCCGTTGATGTTGTGGGCATGCGTCTCGACGATGTCGTTAAGAAAATTAAAGGTAAAAAAGGAACCGAAGTGCGCTTAACCGTTAAGAAAGTAGACGGTTCGATTAAAGTGATTTCGATCATCCGCGATGTGGTTGAAATCGAAGAAACTTATGCGAAATCGAGCGTTGTAGAGAAAGACGGCAAACGTTATGGCATCATCCACTTACCTAAATTTTACATCGATTTTGAAAACAAAGACCGTCGCGATGCCGCCAAAGACGTTGCGCTGGAAATCGAACGTTTGAAAAAAGAAAATATCGACGGTTTGATAATGGATTTACGCGATAACGGCGGAGGATCTTTACGAACTGTGGTCGATATCGCTGGTTTATTTATCGATAAAGGCCCAGTGGTTCAAGTGAAATCGGCAGGGAAAGAACAGGAGGTTTTAGCAGATACCGACTCGCGCGTTCAGTGGGAAGGTCCGTTGGTATTAATGATCAACAATTTCTCGGCTTCGGCTTCTGAAATTCTAGCAGCAGCCATGCAAGATTACGGCCGTGGCGTAGTTATCGGAAGCAAGCAATCTTACGGAAAAGGAACCGTACAAAACGTAATCGACCTCAATCAATTGGTTCGAAACAGCTCGGTGGGCGATTTAGGTGCGGTGAAAACTACAACGCAAAAGTTCTACCGCATTAACGGCGGCTCTACGCAACTTAAAGGAGTGAGCAGCGATGTGAGCATTCCAGATCGCTACAGTTATATCGAAATTGGCGAGCGCGACATGCCTAATGCCATGGCGTGGGACAAAATTGCACCCGCCGATTACAAAACGTCGACATATAAAACGGCGATTCAAGCGGCTATCGAAAACAGCAAAAAGCGTGTGGCTGCGAGCAAACAGTTTCAGCTTATCGATCAAAATGCCAAATGGTTGAGCAAACGCAAAGACGAATTGGTGTACAGTTTGAATTTACAACAGTTTAAAAAAGAGCAAGATCAGCTGGAAAACGAATCGAAAAGATACAAGTCTATAAACGACTACAAAACCAACTACGCTTACAAATCGTTGCCTTACGAACTAGCTCAAATTGAGAAAGATAGTGTTTTGAAATTAAAACGCAACCGTTGGCACGAGCAACTTCAGAAAGATGCGTACATGGAAGAAGCGCTCAATGTTTTGAGTGATTTAAACAACGTATCGGGAACCAAGCCCGTGGTTAACGTAAAGAAGAAAGAAAAAGCAATAAAATCGTAATCTTTTTTATTTGGGCGTTCCGGCAAAAACAGCAAACCGCAGTAGTATACGAACCGAGTGGCACAAATGCCAAAAACCGTTCACTACTGCGGTTTGCTTTTTTGCCGTCAGGCCATACGCTACTATAAATTTGGTCAAAAGCCATTGGTACAACGCCAGGGCAAGCTTCCGTAGGTCGCTTTCCCTTGTCGGTACCAAAAGCCTTTTGCCGGCAATTTATACCGCTGCTGTCCTTAACGCAGAAAAACGTAACACAAAATCATCATGAATAAATCACCACAAATGAGTTTCCCAAAACGCGCGTTCTCTATCGTTATACTTATCGTTGCGTTTTTGTGTTTACCGCTCGTTCTCATGCAATTTACCGACGAAATTTACTGGACTCCAGCCGATTTTCTGGCGATGGCCGGCATACTTCTCGGCTTCTGGCTTTTTCTGGAAGTCTTGTACCGTTTCGTTCATAAAAAAGGACAGCGAATTCTGGTGGGATTTATTGTACTAATCGTGTTTATATTGATTTGGGCCGAACTTGCCGTAGGTATTTTCAACTCGCCGTTCGCCGGAAACTGATTGCCCGCGTGAGGTGGCAACGCGTAAATAGAAATACCGCCAGCGCTATTGCTACTTTTTACAACTGGCGACCAGCGGAAGCCCATTTGTAAAAAAGAGTAGCAAAGCACTGGCGGTTTTACTATTGCAGCAAAGCAACCGACCCCGCTGCAAGTATTTCCACTAAATAGCGGGGACACGCCCAACTACCAAAAAATCAGAGTTGGTTAATCGCGCAGCTTACGCAAGCTTTTCTCTTTTTTTTCGAGTTTAATTTTCAAATCGTTAATGCGAATTTGCTGTTTGTTGCGTTTTTGCTCCATTTTCAAAACGTCTTCGTTCGAAGAGTTGCTTTTCTCGCGTACACGTTGTAGCTTTTCTTCGAGCTTTGCCAAATCTTCCTGCTCGTTTTCGATACGTCGGTTTATTTTCCGGATGTCGTTTTCAGCCGTTGCAATCTTATTCTGGCGTTTTTCCAGCGCTCTTTGTGCTTTTTCGGTTTTACGCTGTTCTTTAGCAATTTTCTTCAGATTTTTCTCGGTTTCGCGTTGTGCCTTTTCCGCACGCTCTTGCGCTTTCTCGGCTTCTTTACGAGCTTCCTCGCCCCGCTTTTGAGCTTCGAGTGCCGCTTCAGTAGTAATCTGGTTGTAATTTTTGTTGATCACCATCGTAGTATCGCGTTGTACCGATAAAGAATCTACCGGCGAAGAACCGCCGTTTTGTTGTGCGTTAGCGAGTGCTCCCGTTAGGAACAAGGCCGTAAATAACATCTTTTTCATAGCTTAAAATTTTTACCACTCGTTAACTTTGTTGGCATCCATTTTTACAAAGATAAAAATTAGAATGCT
>JAIXTU010000082.1 GCA_027483785.1 Flavobacterium sp. | reverse complement strand
TATCGTAAAGTGGGAACGATACGAAGTCTATTTTCTAGCTTCTCGTCTCTAGTTTCCCCCAACACGATACGTAAAGTGGCAAACCCATCAAAATCTTAATACTTAATACTCCCATCTTAATACTAAATTGATACGTAAAGTGGTGAATTCATCGAGTCTAGCTTCTAGCTTCTATTTTCTAGCTTCTAAAAATGGGGCACAATGTCACCCAAAGTTTTACACGAAGTACACGATGTTGCCTACGACAAGCTCCAAAATGAATTATCGTAAAGTGGGAACGATACGAAGTCTATTTTCTAGCTTCTCGTCTCTAGTTTCCCCCAACACGATACGTAAAGTGGTGAACTCATCTAAGTCTTAATACTCTATACTTCAATCTTAATACTAAAGAAGGATACGTAAAGTGGAGAACGCATCTAAACCCAACTTCTCATTCTTCGGCATCATATTTGTTTAAGTTACTGTAAATAATCAACAACATCATGAAAAACAAATTAATGATTGCTGTTTTGGCTCTTGGATTGAGCTTTACGGCCTGTAAGAAAGAAGTTACAACTGAAACTACTGTAACCACCGAAGGTTCAGACACAACAGCGGTAACAAAAACAACGGTTTTAGAAACACCAGCGGTTGACACTAAAGCGGCTGAGGATGCCGTAGCAAAAGCAAAAGCCGAACTTGAAGCTGCTATAGCTAAAGGCGACAAAAAAGCGGAAGAAGCTGCAAAGAAAACTCTTGCAGAAGCTGAAGAAGCTTGGGCAAAACTTAAAGAAGGTGCCGCAAAAGCGAGCGAAGCGGTAGATGAAGCAAAAGCGAAAGCGAAAGAAGGCTACAACGAAGCTTTAGAGAAAGCTAAAATCAAATAATTACCTTGTATTGTAAATGACAAAACCCCGGAAATCCGGGGTTTTTTGGGGATAAAATGGCCGTTTTCACGGCCATTAAAACAAAATAACAACTAGAAATTAGCGTTTAACCAACTTTCTAGTTACCACTTCTGAACCATTATCCGTAACAAATTTAACAACATAGATACCGCTTGGTAAGTTAGATACATCCGTTCTGATAGCGTTTTCGCCCTCAGAAAGTACAAATGTATTGCGCTGTGAAAGTGTACCTGTATAGTTATAAATAGCAACCTCAACTTTTCCTGCTTTCAATGCTGTTGCGGTGAAATCAACATGTGAAGTTGCAGGATTTGGGTACATTTCTGAAAAAGATACTACAACTTCCTGAGCAGCTGGCCTGAATTCACATGTTGGTTTAGTAATCGTGAAACGACGAGCGCTACTTACAATATTCAATCCACAAGAGTTTCCTGATTTGCTAACCGATAACGTTGAAGTAACTGCCATATCGTTTGTAAAAACAATCTGAATTGTGTTAGTTCCTTGACCTGACACGATTGAACTTCCTGCTGGTGCGATCCAATTAAAAGAAGTAGCTAACGGATCTGGTAAAACCGAATAGGTAACTGGCTGACCAAGTGTTTCACAATCTACAACAGCAGGACCAACTGGAACAGATGGAGTTGCTAAAGATCTAGTAATTCTAACATTTCTTGGATTAGAAGTTGCACAACCATTCGTAGAAACAAATGAAATTGATCCTAATCCGTCATAATTTACTGGATAAAGAATGGTGAACGTTGTATCTGTTGTACTTGCAATTAAATTACTTGTATTGCTTGGGTTTGATGGCGTTGTTAAAACAGATCCAACAGGAGCAGTAATCGACCAGGAATTAGCGAAACTTGGAACGGTTGTGGTGTAAGTATATGCTCCACTTGTTGGGCAAATAGCAGCTATTTGTCCTGAGGTTATAGTAGGCGTAGATGGAAGTCTGCGTGTAACGGCTAATACACGAGGTGTTAGCGATGTTCCTACTCCATTTGTTGTAGTAAGTGTTACCGAACCAGTAGCAACAAATTCGTTCGTGTAAAGTACGGAAATCGAATTTGTTCCCTGACCTGAAACTATGGTTGCGCCAACTGGAACTGTCCAATTATAGGTTAAACCCAAAACTAATGCTGTAGTGTATGTTACTGGAGTTGAAGTACCAACCACCGAACATGGATTTGCAGTAGAAGCAGTTACCGTACCTGGAGTACCTGGAATCGCAGCAGTTGCTGTATAGGTTCGTACGCCCGACTCGCAACCTGCACTAGATACTGCTTTCACAGTAAACACAACAGGACCAGCAACTACTTGAGCAGCTGATAAATTAACAACTATAGTATTTGTTCCAGCTCCAGAAGTAATTGTTGCTCCGGTTGGTATTGTCCAATTGTATGAAGCTGCATTTGCAACAGGAGCTACAGTAAGCGTTAAAGGAATGTTAGTTCCAATAAGATTTCCGATTGTTGAAGAACTAAATGTATTTCCGTTTACTGTACCAGATACTGTACCTGGAGTAGAAGGTGCCCCAACAATATTAACCACAATTTGTACGCGGCTTCCTTCTTGACCTGAAGGGGTAACTTCAGAAACCCAGTAGTTTCTTACACCTAGAGAGCTTGTTGGAACTGCAGGTGGTGTAGTAGTGAAAGTACCTCCGGTTGCAACAGTATACCAACGTAAAGTATTCGCACCATTAGGAGTAGCGGTAAGTGGAGCAGCTGTTGAATATCTGCAAAGGAAAATTGGAGTCGTAACAGTTGGTAATCCAGGACCAGTAACGGCAGCGATAGCCGTATCTGTAAAACTTGCTCCCGACAATAGTGGAGAACCCGTTGCTGGACGATAATCTAAACCTGTATAGATAGTCGCATCTGATGCATTATAAGGAGCTGCTAAAAGACCTGCACTAGACGTTTGACTTGAATTGTTGTTAGCCGCAAACCAAGCAGTGATATTAAATAACGGGTTCAAACCTGCCGTTAAAGTACCCGGAGAGTTTACTTGAAGAACTCTGTTTGGTGTAGTGATACCTGCGATAAGATTATTTTTAAAAATCAAGGTGTTGTTTAACGCGTTTGTTTCAGTAGTTAAACCATCAATGTGTAACCCTTCTGGGTAATCCATAAACACGGAGTTGTAGATTTTAATCTGGCAATTTCTTCTCAAACGAGCAGCTCTCTTGTAACCATTTGCAATAGTTCCACCGTTCGGCAAAGTCAATCGGAAAGAAGGTCCGATTAGAGTCATGTTAGAGAAAATCGCGCTTGTAAAAGGAGATACAGCCGATCCTGTTGCATTATTATCTACTTCAAAACCTTCCGAAGTTGAAACTGCTGGCGCGTCAGAAATTTGTGGGTCACGAACAGATAATCCGAATTGTACCACTCCGTTATAACCATTATCAGCATCCCAGTCGTCGTCAAGATTTCTAAACGCAACCAAATACTTACAATTTACAGAACCTCCGAACCATTCAAAAGCATCATCGTTTGTGTACGAAACTTGCACGTGCTCTATAGTAGTAGCGCGGCCTACCGCACCCATAGTTAAACCATTAATTTCTGCATTAGTTGCATACACGTAACCGCCAAATTCAATTCGAACGTACTTCAACGTTCCTGAATTATCGTTATCGTTTGGTGTTGCTCCACCTCCGAAAGTTGTATTTGGTGAAGGTGCAATTCCTTCGATATTTCCTACACCACCGTTAACGTTATAAGAACCGTTGCCTAGTAAAATTACTCCACCCCAATCGCCACGAGCTCTTTGACCCGGTGCTTTGTCTGAGGTAAAAACAATAGGTTGCGTTTCGGTACCGATAGCATTTAATCTTGCTCCTCTCGTTACTATAAGAGCCGCACCGTTAGCAATTTGATCTCCCAATACAACTACTCCAGGCTGTATTGTTAAAATGGCGTTGTTAGTTACATATACCTGAGTTTTTAAAACATAGGTATTTCCTGTTGTCCAAGTTGTATTCGTTGTAATATTACCCGTAACGTTCACCAAATTGGTAGTAGGATAAACCGTATTTTGCGGATCGAAATTCGTCCATCCGTCTGTCCACATTGCTGCGGGTGCAGGTGCAAATGCGCCTCGATATGAGGTTGGCATAATCTGTGACCAAGCTAGATTACCTAAAAAGATCAGGCAGGCTAGAACATAGATTTTTTTCATTTTGTATTTATTTTATTTGTTAAAAATTTACTCAAAACTACAGCGGTAATGTTAGGTTATGATTAGGTGATTTTTGTTAAAACATCATTAAATGGTTAAGTATATTAAATTGATTGTCACATATTTGGACTAAAAATTATACGTAACCGCCAACGAGAAAGTTCTTCCAAAACGGGTGAGCCAAATTTGGTCGTCGGCATTCTTGTCGTAACCATTCAAATTCTGATCATCGCCGGTAAAAAACTGATTGATACTGCGTGATACTCCCGTTACTTCTTTCTGATTTAAATTTCTGTTGTGGTAAAAAATTAAATCTTGTGCAAGCAGATTCTGTCCGTTAAATCGAACCTCTACTTTGTTTTTCAGAAAAGATTTTGTGAGTTGCAAATCGATAAATGTTCTGGCTTTTTCCCACAAAGTTGGCTCGGCTTCCACATTTCCAACTACGGCAATTCTGTTTCCAACTCTATTAGCATTTAACGAAGCCGACCAGCCGTAATCTTTGTCTACGTAAAGTAAACCACCATTGAATACGTATGGAGATTGCCCTTGCATAGGTCTCGACTTTTCAAAATCTGTACTTGCAGCTATGTTAGATACATCAACTTCTGAACGAATGATTGCTAGATTACTAAAAATAGTAAAGTTGTTGAGAATCCTCGATCCCGGCTGATTAAAAACCGAGCCTAGTACTGCTCGAAACTCAATTTCTCCACCGTAGTTATAAGCGGCCTTCGCATTTTGGTACGAAATTTCTTTATTATTCACACCCGCTTTGATTTCTATCGGACTTTTGAAGTCTTTGTAGAATAAGGAAAAGGAAAGTAATTGACCGCGTCCTGGGTAAAACTCGTACCTAAAATCTGTATTCTCAATTAATGATCTTGAAAGTGTTGGATTCCCAGAAGTAATAAATTGAGTAGTAAAATCGTAAAATGCAAACGGAGCAAGCTCTCTGAACTCGGGCCTGTTAACTGTTTTGGAGTAAGAAAAGCGCAGGTTTTGCTTTTTGTTTAATGCAATGATTAAATTAACACTTGGCAAAAAGTCGAACTTAGTTTCATCAATTTTTAAAACTTCCGTTTCGGTTAATTGAGTATCTAACTGCTGATTAAAATTCTCTACTCGTGCTCCATATATAATATGTAAAAACTTATATGAATTATCCATCATCATGTAAGCTGCATACAATTTGGAACTGGCGTCGTACGCATCGAAGTATTTCGTTCCATCGTATAAAGTAAAGCCTCCGACTCCTGGGGCGGTAACTCCCATGTTTGCTTGATTGAATATCTCTTCATCTGGCAAATACAATAAGTTTTGATCGAAAACTAAATCTCCAACACCTCCCAATTGATTGAAGCTAAGCTGTCTGGCATAAAAATCTTTGCTTCTATATAGTCCTGAAAGACCAAACTTTATCTCTTGATCGCCGGTTTCTGCGGTCGAAAATTTTTGAGAAACATCAAATCTCCCATTGTAAATACGTTCGTTGTTTTCAGAAAAGAAAAGTCCACCACCATAATCGGGTCCTGCATTTCCGTTTGCTATATTGGCTGTTGGTGTTATGTCAAGTTCATTCGGGTTTTCAGGATCAATATAATCACGAAAACGCGTGTAAATATTTCGTCTCAAATTTGGAATATCTCTTTGAACCGAACTGTAGGAAGTATTCCACCCAATTTTAATTTTGTCTTTCGGGAAAAAATGCTCGCCGTAAATCTGAGAAGTGAAAATTTTATTGCTGGTGAACCAACGAACCGTAGATGAAAGTACAAGTGGATTGGTTGAAGCTGAGGCTTCAAATGGGATTCCGTTTCGAGAAACAACACGGTCGTCGGAATTAATACTAAAAAGATTCTTGAAACTAATTGTATTATTTGAATTAAATTTCAAGGATGCATTTAACAAAGCTCCGCCCAAAACTTGCTCAACATAGTTTTCATCAAAGTAATCGCTGTAAAGTGCAGTAGGCTGACCAATGGCCTGCTCTTCAAAATTTCTGCGAACGGTCTCATTAAAATTGTTACTTCTATTGTACGTAACAGCACCTATCAATCCTACTGTCTTTTCACCAATTTCAAAAGTGCGGCCGATAGAATACTGGAAACTAAAATTTGGAGCAAAGTTCTTTTCCTTCAATCGCCAATCGGATCTAAAATTCTTCGCCAATTCAGCTCTTTGTAAGTAATCTAAATTTAAAAAAGTGCGGTAATCCGGGAAGTTACTTGGTAAAGCTCGGGTACCATCGTCTATTCCAAGCCAATCGGTTTTGCCTCCTTCGTAGTACAATTGTTTATTTCCTGTGGTAACAGTATTGTACCCACCTCCTAAACTTAATGAAGAAAAATTCTTGTCGGGAATACTTTTTGTGTTTACCTGAATAATACCGCCGGCAAATTCCCCTGGCATGTCTGGAGTTGCAGTCTTGGTAATAATCAAGTTATCTAACATATTGGAAGGAAAGATATCGAAAGAAAAGGCTTTTCGATCTGGTTCAGATGAGGGCAGTGGCGAGCCGTTCAAATAAGCGGCATTATACCTGTCGTTCAATCCGCGAACTATTACAAAGCGATTATCTTGAATTGATGCACCGCTAATTCTTCTTAAAACATCCGAAGTGTTCTTATCCGGCGTCCTACGGATCGTCTCTGCCGAAATTCCGTCGGAAACGCTAATACTATTCTTTTGTAAGGTTAAAAGCGACTTTACTGATTCTGTCGCTGCTCGAGTTCTTGTGATGACAACTTCTTCTAATTTCGTTTCACTCTTTAATAAAGATACAACCAATTCAGAAATTTCATTGGCAATAATTTGTTGATCTGTAATTTGCTTAGTCTCGTAACCATCTGCCGAAAATTCAATTTCATAAACTCCTGCCGGTATATCACGAAAAATAAAATCACCGTTTTGATCTGAAAATTCTACTTTCCCCAATTGTGAAATCATTATAGAAGCACCCGCAATTGCCGCTCCATTGCTGTCGGCAAGAACTTTCCCTTTAAGAACGCCATTTTGAGAAAATGACTTTAGTGCACAAAAAGCAAGTGCAACTAGAAATACGATACGCATGTTGGTTTTTGGGTTTTGTTTTGTTGTGTGCGAAGCTAGGAAGGCTAGGTAGTTTACTAGTTAACAGCATTTTACTAATCTATTAACAAATACCAAGCTTTTTATTAAGTTTAGGTAAATTTTGTTAAGCTATTGTATCTAAGACCTTTATGCTTTAACACCTAACTTTCTCTTTGGAAAAAAGCTGTTCGATATAGAAGAAAAGCGAAAAGCTACTCAACAATTTAACTAAAAAACATACTTTCCAGAACGATACACGACTATTACAATTTCTTAACAAAAGCTGTTCTTGATTTACAGAATAATAACTTTGGGTTAAAATATTTGAGCAGAACGCCTCGTTACTTTTGCGCAAACAAAACGACGCAAAACCATGAAACAACTAGTTCTGAGCATCCTTGCTTTTCCCGTATTTGCGTTTTCGCAGAGCGACTGTAATACGGCGGTTACCATTCAAGGCAACAACACTTATAATATTACCGCTTTTTCAGGAACTGCAACAACGCCCTGTTTCGGTCTTCTTACAGAAAGTGGCGAAGCACTTCAAACGCACTGGTACAAATATACTGCTACTCAAAGTGGCTTGGTATCAATAAGTTCGAACTTACCAGCTAATGAATCCCCGAACAGTGAAAATACGCGATTAAGTATCTTGACGGGAAATTGTGATGCCTTAACATGCTACGACTCGGCAGATGATGTTGACGCCGCAGCGCAAAATTTCTTAACCAATCTCACTTTTCCTGTACAAGCTGGAAATACCTATTTCATCGTATGGGATTCGTTTTATGAAAACAACCCTTTCGAATTCGAATTTACATTTACCGCGCAATCTTGTACGAGAGTGTTTTACATCGATGAGGCAAGCAATACCTCAAATACTGAAATAACACTCAATTGGGAAGAATCGGTAAATCAACCGCCCTCATATACTGTTCAATATGGCTTGCAAGGATTTACACTAGGAACAGGCACCTCTATTTCCACAAACGAAGCTCAAATAACTCTTGCTTCATTACAAGCGGGAGCCACTTTCGACTATTACATCCGCGCAAATTGTAGTGGAAATCAAGACAGCGAATGGTCTGGGCCGCACCGCTTCACGCTTACTAAAACAGTACCTTATAATTCAGGCTTCGACTCAACCCAAGAACTAGGAGGCTGGACTCGAGTAAACGGTTCTCCTAACTTTAATTTGGTAACAAATGCCGCGAATGCACTTTCAGCACCGAGCTACTTTTTAATGAATGCATTGGTTGGCCAAACTAATAACTATTGGCTTATAAGCCCAGAAATATCTTTGGAAAACAGTGCCGACTATATCATTACCTTCAATTTTAGAACAAGTAGTGCAACTGCCAATCGAGCACTTACGTTAACACTCGGAACTTCTGAAAATCCTTCGACACATACACAAATAATTGCTGCCGAACCAGCATTAAACAGTAACCCGAGCTACAGCGCATTTACTTATAGTTTTACTGTTCCGACAAACGGTAAATACTACATTGGCCTACACGACACATCGGTTGGTGTTATTAACAACTCGTTGCGAATCGATAATTTTCAAATTAGTACCAATCTAAACATCGACTCATTAAAGTCCGACGACATTTCAATATATCCAAATCCGGCAGACGAAATGCTTTATGTAAAAAATACAGGAGGCTCTAAAATCGACCAACTAGAACTGTTGGATTTTGAAGGCCGATTAATTCGCAGCCTTTCCGGAGATTTTGACAACCAACGTGGACACTCGATTTCCGACCTTTCTACAGGCGTTTATCTCGTAAAGATTACTTCTGGTGACATGAAGTTAATCAAAAAGCTGATTAAAAGATAATTCTTCTGATTCAAAATAAAAGAGCTGTTCGAAAATTAAACACGAACAGCTTTTTTTTGCAAAAACTGTTTCTGCCACTTGCTATCCTACTGTGATTCATCGGTTGGGAAATCGAGGTAGGAAGTTCGATCCAAGTTCAAGGGAAAAATCAAAATTTGGAAACGCTTAGGCGACAAAAAAGGAAACATCTCCTGTTAAGAAATTATGCTTTTCGAAAAAGCAATGAATTTAAAATCTATTGTTTCTATACTGTCCGGACAATAAGTAACGTGAGTTCGACATAAAAACCTTTGTT
>JAIXTU010000091.1 GCA_027483785.1 Flavobacterium sp. | reverse complement strand
TCTGTTTCGTTTTCAAATTAAAATTTAGAAAATTGCCCGAATCAAAAACCATCAGAATAGGCACTCGCGACAGTAAATTAGCGATGTGGCAAGCACAAACCGTACAAGAAAAACTGCACGAACTTGGGTACAAAACCGAAATTGTTGCTGTAAAATCCGACGGCGATTTAAAACTCGACAAACCGCTTTACGAACTCGGAATTACCGGTATTTTCACCAAAACACTCGATGTTGCTTTGTTGCAAAACACCGTTGACATTGCCGTACATTCGATGAAAGACGTGCCAACCGCGCTTCCAAAAGGCATAAGCACTTTTGCCGTTCTAAAACGCGCACACGCACATGATATTTTCGTTGGAAATAAGAATACCAAATCAAATACCATTGCCACAGGAAGCTTACGCCGACGTGCTCAATGGCTGCATAAATTCCCGAGCGACAATACTACGGATTTGCGCGGAAACGTCGTCTCGCGGTTGCAGAAATTAGAAAATTCTGATTGGAAAGGTGCCATTTTTGCTCTTGCTGGTCTCGATCGCATCAACGTACTTCCCGAAAATTACGAAATCCTCGATTGGATGTTACCTGCTCCTGCACAAGGCGCTATGGTAGTTTGTGGTCGTTCAGACGATGACTTTTCGCGCGAAGCACTCCAACATTTAAACGACGAAAACACCGCCTTAGCCACAAAAATTGAGCGCGACTTTTTGAGAACACTCGAAGGAGGTTGTACGGCTCCGATTGGCGCTTACGCAGAAGTTCAAGAAAATACGATTGTTTTTCATGGAAATTTAGTTTCTCTCGACGGAAAAGAAAAAATGGAAATCCAAAAGACCATTTCTCGAGCTGATAGCAATCATGCGGGTTCGCTTTTCGCGGAAGAGCTTCTAAAGTCGGGTGCTAAAGAATTGATGCAACGTATTAAGCAACAACTTTCTAATTCGTAATCCGATGATCAGTGTGTTTTCTACCAAGAAACTATCGGCCGCACAAAAAAGCACTTTGCTGGCTTGCAACATTACTTTGGTGGAAGCTGATCTTATTCAAATCACGTATCTGCAAACACCTGTAAACAAGATAAATCCTGCCGTTATTTTCACAAGTCAACACGCCGTTCAAGCATTGATTTCTCAAAATTTAATCGACAAATTACAGGGAAAAGTGATTTTCTGCGTAGGCGAAAAAACCGCTGAAAAATTCAACACTTTAGGATTAAATGTGGCAAACGTTTCAACTTCTGCAGCAACTTTAGTAGAATCGTTGAAATTATTGTCGTTTCCATCGTTTACTTTCTTCTGCGGCAAGCAACGTTTAGACACCATTCCTGAATTTCTTGCTACCCAAACCCAAAATTCTAATTTTTACGAATTATACGAAACCACCGAAATTCCACTAAAGGTAAACCGCAGTTTCGATGCACTACTTTTTTTTAGTCCGAGTGGTGTAAAATCCTTTTTGCAATACAACCCTATTTCTACGGAAGTGTGTGTTTGTATTGGCGAAACTACCGCAGCTGCTTTGGAAAACCGAACCGATAAAATTGTACTTGCCAAGGCGCCAACGATCGAAAATACGATTTATGCGCTTTTAAAATATTTCAAACTTGCACCGTCACGTGCGGCAAAAAACCAAAATCATGATTAAAAACGACTTATTTCTACGAGCACTGAACGGTGAAACGGTAAATCGTCCGCCGGTTTGGATGATGCGCCAAGCGGGAAGATACCTGCCAGAATTTATGGCTTTGCGCGACAAATACGATTTCTTTACACGTTGCCAAACCCCCGAATTAGCAGCAGAGATCACCGTTCAACCTATTCGCCGATTTGCGCCTGATGCGGCTATTTTGTTCTCCGACATTCTTGTGGTTCCGCAAGCAATGGGAATCGAAGTGTTGATGAAAGAAAGCGTGGGGCCGTTTTTGCCAAATCCAGTTCGAACACAAGCCGATGTTGATCGCGTTTTCGTTCCTGATGCTAAGGAAAGTTTGGGTTATGTTTTGGAAGGAATCAAACAAACGAAAGTATTGCTTGAAGATGAAATTCCGTTGATTGGTTTTGCGGGTTCGCCGTGGACCATCTTTTGTTATGCTGTTGAAGGTCGCGGCTCGAAAAGTTTTGACCAAGCGAAAGGATTTTGCTTTACCAACCCAGCTGCTGCACACGAGTTATTGCAAAAAATTACTGATACAACCATTGATTATCTGAAGGCAAAAGTAGCCGCCGGCGTAAATGCGGTACAAATTTTCGATTCGTGGGGCGGTATGTTATCGCCAACCGATTATCAAGAATTTTCTTGGAGATACATCAATCAAATTGTTGAAGCGCTTGCTCCGCTTACGAAGGTTATTGTTTTTGGTAAAGGCTGTTGGTTTGCTTTGCAGGAAATGGGACGCAGTAAAGCTTCGGCTTTGGGTGTTGATTGGACTTGCTCGCCGAGAAACGCACGTTACTTATCGGGCGGAAATATCACGTTGCAAGGAAATTTCGATCCGTCGCGATTGTTATCTCCGATTCCAACCATAAAAGCAATGGTGAAGCAGATGATCGACGAGTTTGGAAAAGATAAATACATTGTAAATCTGGGACACGGAATTTTGCCGAATATCCCTATTGAACACGCTGGTGCTTTTATAGAAGCGGTTAAGGAATACGGTAGTTAAACAAACGCAGTTAATCTTCGCAATTATGACTAAGGAAACCGCTATAAAACTATTTGAGCAAAAGCAAATTCGTTCGGTTTGGAATGAAGAAGATGAAAAATGGTATTTCTCAATTGTTGATGTTATAGAAGTTCTTACCGAAACTGCTAATGCGAGAAAGTACTGGAGTGTTCTAAAACTCCGCTTGAAAAAGGAGGGAAGTGAGTTGGCTACAAATTGTAGTCAACTGAAAATGGTTTCTGCAGACGGGAAGTTTTACAAAACAGATGTAGCCGATACCGAACAGTTGTTTCGATTAATACAATCGGTACCGTCGAAAAAAATGAATCTAAGCTAGATTTTGAAGCAAAATGAATCTAAAACAGGAAAGAAAATCGTTACCGCACAGAACGCAACAGCTGCATTAAACAAAAAGAAATCATTGGAATAAATGAAAGACCAATTTTACAAATACATTCAAAAACTACAAGATCAAATAACGGCTAAGTTAGAGGAAGTCGATGGTTTGGCGCGCTTTCGCGAAGACATTTGGTCGCGTCCGGAAGGTGGCGGCGGTCGTTCGCGCGTGATCGAAAACGGAGCGGTTTTTGAAAAAGGAGGCGTAAATATTTCGGCTGTACACGGCGAATTACCGGTTGCCATGCAGCAGTATTTCAAAGTTGGCGATGTGAATTTTTTTGCATGCGGACTCAGTTTGGTCTTGCATCCTAAAAATCCGATGGCTCCAACAGTTCACGCAAACTGGCGTTATTTTGAAATGTATGACAAAGAAAACAACGTAGTAGATTCTTGGTTTGGCGGCGGACAAGATTTAACGCCCTATTACCTCTTCGACGAAGATGCGGTACACTTTCACCAAGTTTGTAAAAACGTTTGCGATCAATTCGATGCCGAATTTTATCCGAAATACAAAAAGCAATGCGACTCGTATTTCCGAAACACACACCGAGACGAAGCGCGTGGCGTTGGAGGTTTGTTCTTTGACTATTGCAAACCAACCGAATCGATGTCGCTTGCCAATTGGTACGATTTTGTAACAGCGGTTGGGAATTCGTTTTTAGACGCTTATGTTCCGATTGTTGAAAGACGAAAGAATATGCCTTTTACTACTGAACATCGTACTTGGCAGGAAATCAGACGTGGTCGCTATGTAGAATTTAATCTCGTACACGACAAAGGAACGCTTTTTGGCTTAAAAACCAACGGGCGTATCGAAAGCATTTTAATGAGTTTGCCACCGCACGTGCAATGGGTTTATGATCATCAACCCGAGCCCGGCAGTGAGGAAGAACGTTTGCTTTCGGTTTTAAAAACTCCCGTTGATTGGGTTTGAGTGGTTGGCAGTTAGCGATTAGTAGTTAGCCGTTAGGAATTAGTAGTTCGCGATAAGGAAATATTCTTTAGCCTTTATGAAATAGCTTAATGTTAAGATTAAATAATATGCCGATAAGCCAGCATCATGCGAGATTTTAAAACACTTTTAGTTTGGGAAAAATCCTATGAACTTGCGAAGTCGATCTATTCAGTTTGTGCAAAATTTCCAAAAGAAGAACTTTACGCACTTACTAGTCAAATGAAACGAACTGCTACTTCGATTCCGACGAATATCGCCGAAGGTTGCGGAAGGGGCACTGATAAGGATTTTTGTAGATTTCTCTATATTGCATTTGGTTCTGCAAATGAGTTAGAATATCAAATTTTGCTCTCAGCAGAATTTAAAGTTTATTGATAAAAGGGAAAGCCAACAACTATCCGAAAAAATAGAAGAAATTAAGAAAATGCTAGGCTCACTGATTAGAAAAATAAGCGGTTAGCTACAAGCTGTAAGCTAAAAGCTAAAAACTAAAAGCTAAAAATATGTACCCATTACACAGAGGTAGAAGATTACGAACCAACGAATCACTTAGAAGTATTGTTCGCGAAACCAGCTTATCGCCAACTGATTTTATGTTGCCGATGTTTATAGCCGAAGGAAAAGACGTGAAATCGCCTATTCCGTCTATGCCTGGAATTTTTCGACACTCATTGGATTATACTTTAGATGAAGTTAAGAAAGCATACGACCTAGGCATTCGAGCCGTAAATATCTATGTAAAAGTTTCCGACCATCTTAAAGACAATACCGGGAAAGAAGCTTGGAACAACAACGGACTCATGCAAGAAGCCATCAAGCGCATCAAAGACGCGGTTCCGGAAATGGTGGTTATGCCCGATGTTGCACTCGATCCGTATTCTTCATACGGACACGACGGAATCATCACCAAAGGAAAAATCGATAACGACGCTACCAACGATGCTCTGTGCTTAATGGCAGTGAGCCACGCAAAAGCCGGTGCCGATTTTGTGGCGCCAAGCGATATGATGGACGGGCGCGTGCTCCGACTCCGACAAGCGCTCGACCAAAGTGGTTATCACGACGTAGGAATCATGAGTTACAGCGCCAAATACGCCAGTTCTTTTTACGGCCCGTTTCGCGACGCCTTAGATTCGGCTCCTGTTAGCACAGAAGAAGCTCCTCGCGACAAAAAAACGTACCAAATGGATTATGCCAATCGTTTGGAAGCCATCAAAGAAGTACTAAGTGATGTAGAAGAAGGTGCCGATATGGTTATGGTAAAACCCGGAATGGCGTACTTAGATATTGTAAGAGAAGTACGAAACGCCGTGCTAGTTCCTGTTTCAGTTTTTCAAGTTTCGGGCGAATACGCCATGCTGAAAGCTGCGGCAGAAAGAGGATGGGTAAACCACGATGCCGTAATGCTCGAACAACTGTATTGCATAAAGCGCGCCGGAGCTAATCTTATCTCAACCTATCACGCATTAAACGCTGCAAAATTGCTTAACCGATGAAACATTTCTTTTTAGTTAGCGCGCTTTTATTTTTGGTTTCCTGTAATGAAAAGACTTCTAAACCTGATTCAAATTATCCAGCGGGAACCGAACCCGAAGTGAGTCTCGTAGAACAAGGTAAAGTTCTTTTTGAAGGTCGCGGAAACTGTACGGCTTGCCATAAAGAAGATCAGAAGATTATTGGCCCGAGTATTCGTGAAATGGCGCAGATTTACAAAACGGAGAAAGCCGACATGCAAGCCTTTTTGCGCGGAGAAACGCCGGCAATCATCGATCCTGAAAAATACGAAATCATGAAAGTGAATTTAGAAATCACTAAAGCCATGACCGACGAAGAGCGCGCCGCCCTGGAAGCATACATTTACAGTTTCGCACCGTAAACGGAAACGCTCTCATGCAACATGCTGCCATTTATAAGGCTCCGTGGGGAAATTTGTACGTTCAGGAATCGAATGCACGTTTACAACAGATACGCTCTTGTTTAGACACCGATACGGTTTCCGAACCAAACGGGTTTCTGAGCGAAGTTTTTGTGCAATTAGACGAATACTTCGCTGGGAAAAGGCAAACATTCGATCTTCCAGTCGATTTACAAGGAACGGAGTTCCAGCAACGAGTTTGGAAATTGCTACAAGACATTCCATACGAGAAAACACTGTCGTACAATCAATTGGCAAACGTGTACGGAAATCCGAAGACCATCCGTGCAGTAGCGGCGGCAAACGGTGCAAATCCGATTTTGATTGTTATTCCTTGCCATCGGGTAATTGGCAGCAATGGTAATTTGGTAGGTTATGCGGGCGGTTTGAGTGCAAAAAAAACTTGTTGTTATTGGAAGGTTCGATTCCTAAAGAATTGTTTTAATTTGTACTTGTAAGTTCTAACGAATTGTTAAAAAACGGTTTATTCGGCACTACGTTTTGGTAACGTCTCCCCGCAGCCCCGATAGCAGTGAAAAGCCCGCAAAGGACAAATGCCTGTTTAGGCTGACCTGTTTGGGCGACTGAAAGAAGCCACAAAAAGGGCATTGCCAAAACGGCATTTGTACTGCGGACTTGCAACGAATAGCGGGAAATGCTGCCCAAAAACGCATAGAACACCTTTCGGTTAAAATTCTTTACACTGTTATTTTGCGTGTTAATGCGCGTTACTAGCTTCAAAAAATAGTCGTTACTTTGCCTTGCTGAAAAGGCGTTATCACCATGAAGAAAATCGCAGAAATAACCGCAATAGTTTTCTTATTGCTTCTGATTTTTAGTCGCTGTGCAAAAGTGGGCACCATTAACGGTGGACCATTAGATTCGATTCCTCCTGTTTTAGTTTCGGCGGCTCCGAAGAACTTTTCGACCAATTTCAATAGTCAGGTTATTAAAATCCGTTTTAGCGAATACGTTAAATTCAAAGACGTTAGCAAACAATTGGTGGTTTCGCCGCCGCTAAAACAACAGCCCACGGTTACGCCTAACGTAGCTGCGAAAGAATTTACGGTACGCTTTCGCGACACACTAAAACCGAACACCACCTATTGTTTAAATTTCGGAAACAGCATTCAAGATAACAACGAAGGCATTTCGCTAGAGAATTTTAGATACGTTTTTTCAACCGGAAGTACAATCGATTCGCTTACGCTGGAAGGCCGCGTTTCCGATGCACTCGAACGCAAACTCGATCCCGGAATTAGCTTGCTCCTTTACGATGCAAACGACAGCTACAACGACTCACTCGTGTACAAACAAGCACCGCGTTATGTAACTACCACGCGTGATAGTTTGAACAACTTTAAGTTCGAATATTTAAAAGCCGGTTCCTACAAACTTATTGCGCTGCAAGAGAAAACCGTTAATTACAAACTAGAACCCGCTTCGGAGAAAATTGGATTTAGCAGCGCTTTTATCCAAGTTCCTAATACCGAAAATCAGCAACTACACGTTTCTAAACCTACAAGCGCATTCAAAGCGCTAAATGCATCGTCGGCTTCGGCAAACCGACTACTTATCGGATATTCAGGAGCGGCAGATCAAGTTCAAGCCGAAATTTTATATCCAAAAACCGATTTAAAACCCGTGGTAACAAAAATTCCGGGCAAAGATTCGTTGCATGTTTTTATTCCGCAGGGCAAAAAAGACTCAATCGGTGTGCGCATCAGTACAGGTGCCTATCAGAAAGATTTCACGGTCAAATCGAAACTTCAAGCATCCGACAGCCTATCTATTTCTGCTGTAAAAGCGGGTACTTTGGCCTGGCGCGAAGATTTTGAACTACTTGCTTCGACACCAATAGCGCGAATAAACAAAGAGCTCATCTCGCTTACGCAGAACGGAAAACCCATTGATTTTAGCTTAACGGAAGACTTCGCTAATTTGAAAACCACTGTGAAGTTCAAAAAGGAAGAAGTTGCCAAATACGTTTTACAAATCCTTCCAAGAGCCGTTCAAGACATTTACGGACAGGAAAACGACAGTCTTAAATTTAGTTTTGGAACTCGCGCCTTATCGGAGTTCGGAAATCTGACGTTATCGCTTAAAAACGCTCCTAAATCGCCGCTGCTGCTGCAATTAACCAACGATAAAGGAAAAGTTCTCTATGAAAGTGTGGTTTCGGAAAGTCAACAAGTGTTTTTTGAAGGCCTAGAACCCAATAAATTTTATGTTCGCGTAATTGTCGACACCAACGGAAACGGCATGTTTGATTCGGGAAATATTCTTGAAAACAAACAACCCGAAGAGGTCATTTACTTCCCCGAACTTCTCGACGTACGAGCCAATTGGGATGTTAATCAAGATTTCGATCTGAGGCGTTAGCGCAAGTCAAAGGCGTCGGCATCGTTTAAAAACCCCAGTTTTTCCCGTTGCTGTCGCTGAAATTCAAAATCGATTTCCACGATTTCAGAACGATCGTCGTTTAATACCTTTATTTGGGTATTTCCCAAACAATCGATAACCGCAGTATGGCCAGGATACGACAAGTTTTTTCCGTCAACGCCAAT
>JAIXTU010000175.1 GCA_027483785.1 Flavobacterium sp. | reverse complement strand
TTGCTCTTTTTTGCGGTAGACTACCCGTTAGTAATTGCCTTTCTCGTGAAGTTTTCGTTCCAACTCCGCCTGAAATTCTTCAATAACGGGGCGCATAGTGCTCTCGGGAATGTCGGCTATGCGAATGTACATCAATCCGTCGATCGCATTATTAAATTGTGGATCTACGTTAAACGCCACAACTTTCGCATTTTGCTTAATATATTTCTTGATCAAAACCGGTAAACGTAAATTACCCGGCTCTAACTCATCGATGATTTTATCAAACTTATTTAAATCCGACTCCGCTTCATCGAAAATAAAATCTTTATCCGCATCCTTAAGCTTTACCTTATATTCTTTCTTTGCCCGAACATACTGTGCCACATACGGATCGTAGTAATTCGATTTCATAAATTCAATCATTAACGACTTCGAAAAACTCGAAAACTGATTGCTGATGCTCACTCCACCAATCAAATAATTGTGCTCCGGATAATGCAAAGTTGTATGAATGATTCCTTTCCAAAGCAAAAACAACGGCATCGGTTTTTGCTGATACTCTTTAACTATAAATGCGCGTCCCATTTCAATCGACTTTCCAAGCATTTCGTTTAATTCTGATTCAAACCGGAAAAGTTCGTGCAAATAAAAACCTTCAAAACCGTACTTAGGAAAAATCTCCGAACCCAAGCCCATACGATAGGCACCAGCAATTTGCTGCGTATCGGCATCCCACAAAAACATGTGGTAATAATATTTATCGTACTTGTCTAAATCTGTCGATTGATTTGTCCCTTCACCAACTTCGCGGAATGTAATTTCTCGCAATCGCCCAATTTCGTGCAACAAATTCGGAATCTTGTCGGCTTTAGTAAAAAAAACTTCGTAATTCTTACTTTGTAGATAACGGCAGTTGGTTTGCCGCAGCATTTCTACTTCAGCAGCCATTTTCTCGCTGCTTGCCGCATTTGTAATTTGCTTTGGTTTTGGCGCTATCTTTAATTGTGTTGGCGCAATTCCGCTGTGTTCTTTCTCAAACGGATTTGCCAACATGTACGTTTTCTTACGTAAAAATTCGGAGTATTCTTCTAACGATTTGTACTCATTTTGTTCCGCAACCGAAATCGGCTTACCAATGCGAACCTTAATCACGCGATCTTTCTGCGAAAACAGCTCCGAAGGAAGTTTCGCAGTTCGTAAAGTATCGCCTAACTTCGATAGCATATAGAAAAACCGACTGTTCTTCGCATGGAAATAAATCGGAACCACCGGTACTTGCGCCTTTCGAATTACCTTAATAGCACCCTCTTCCCAGGCTTTATCTACCATTAACTTACCGTCTCTGTAGGTCGATACTTCTCCAGCAGGGAACATGCCCAAAGGTTTGCCATCGCTCAAATGACGAAGTGTTTCCTTTAACCCAACCACACTCGATTTCGCGTCTTTATGATTTTCAAACGGATTAACCGGCATAATGAATGGCTTCAACGGCTCAATGCGGTGCAGTAAAAAATTGGCTATAATCTTGAAATTCGGCTCGCGCTCTAACATGAGCTTCAATAACAAAATACCATCAACACCCCCAAGCGGATGATTACTTATCGTAACGTACGCTCCTTCTTTAGGTATGCGCTTCAAATCCTCGTCGGGAATGTCGAATTTTATTTCCAACTGATCTAAAATGGCGTTCAAAAAAGCAACGTCTTTTAAATGTTTGTTGCGATCGTAGATAGTATTAAGCCTGCTGATTTGCAGTGTTTTCATAAGCAACCAGCCCGAAAAAGTACCCAAAATACCGTACTTATCCGTCTTTATAGCTTTTGCAACTTCTTTGGCAGTAACCAGCCCCATTTTAGTTTCTTTTGTTCCGAACAAATATAGAAAATAATGATTAGGCAGGTACTTTTATAAGCTACTTCGAACGCATATTCTGCCAACAAACTCACGATCAAGCTCTGTAATTACACCATATCTTCTAAAGCCGCTTTTTTTGAGAAGTTTAACAAGAACCCATTTCAGAGTATCGTGCCGACTCATTCGAATTTAATACATTTGAAACGTTAACCCGATAGAATGAAAATAGTTTCCTACAATGTGAACGGCATTCGCGCCGCTATAACCAAAGGTTTGCTCGATTGGTTACAGCAATCTGGAGCCGATATTGTGTGTTTCCAAGAAATAAAAGCCAGCGAAGATCAAATTCCCATCGAAGCCTTCCAACAAATTGGCTTTAAATTCTGCTATTTCTTTCCCGCTCAGAAAAAAGGATACAGTGGCGTTGGAATTATCAGCAAACACGAACCTTTACAAGTGGTTAAAGGAACTGGAATGGCACACATGGACGACGAAGGGCGAAATATTCGCGCCGATTTCAACGGCTTTTCCGTCATGAGCCTATACTTACCTTCAGGAACGAACACCGACCGACTCGATCATAAGTTCGAATACATGCGACTGTTTCAAAACTACATTACCAATTTGAGAAACGAAATCCCGAACTTAATTATCGGAGGCGATTACAACATTTGCCATCAAGCCATCGATATTCACGATCCCATTCGAAATGCAACTGTTTCCGGATTCTTGCCCGAAGAACGTGCCTGGCTCGACGGATTTCTCAAAACAGGCTTCATTGACACCTTCAGGCATTTCGTAAAAGAACCACACAACTACTCGTGGTGGAGCTACCGCGCGAACGCCCGGGTAAATAACAAAGGTTGGCGTATCGATTATCTTCTGGCTACCGAGAGTCTCGAAAACAAACTGCTCGGAGCGCAAATTCATCCAGAAGCCGTACACAGCGACCACTGTCCCGTATCTTTACAACTCTTAAATTAATTTCCGCGAAAGCGATTCTACTATTTCACAAACACGATTTATGAAAAGACCCATTTTAACCGGATTTCTAATTCTTGCACTCTGCTCGAGCTGCGTGTCTAAAAAAGTGTACACCGACCTCGAAAACAAGTACGCCGAACTCAAAAAAGAACAGCGCAAAACTCAAGACGATCTTGAAAAACTTACCGAAGCTAAAAATAAAGCCGATCAGGATTTAGCTTCAAAACAAACCGAACTTGAGAAACTTAAAGCCGAGCGCGACAAACTTGCGGCCGATTTAAGCGCGGCCAACGCCAATCTCAAAAACTTACAAGCTTCCTATTCAGCTCTCGAAAAAAATAGCGACGAGGTTTTGAAGTCGAATCTCGAGCAAAACCGAGCACTGTTGGCTAAGTTAGAAGCCAAAGAAAAAGCGCTAGCTGCCGAACAAGAACGACTAAATAAACTGAAAGCCGATTTCGAAGAACGCTCGGCTCGCGTGGCCGAACTCGAACAACTGATCTCGGCTAAAGAAAACAACATGAAACGCCTGCGCGAATCGCTTTCAAAAGCCTTAAACGCCTTCGAAGGAAAGGGTTTAACCGTTGAGCAACGCGACGGAAAAGTGTACGTTTCCATGGAAAACAAACTGCTTTTCCAAACCGGAAGCTGGACCGTAAACGCCGAAGGTAAAAAGGCCGTTGTCGAACTTGGGAAAGTTTTGGCCGCCAATCCAGATATCAGCGTGCTTATCGAAGGTCATACCGATACCGATAAGTTTGCCGGCGCTGTCGGACAAATCGAAAACAACTGGGATTTATCAACCAAACGCGCTACCGCAATCGTTAATATTTTAGGTGAAAACAAAAGCATTAATAAACAAAATCTTACTGCCGCTGGACGTGGCGAGTATGCGCCTATTGCCAGCAACGAAAATGCCGAAGGTAAGTCGAAAAACCGCCGTATCGAAATCATTTTAACACCAAAACTCGACGAAATAAGCAAGGCATTGAACGAATTTTAATTGGTTGCCGAATTTTTGGGCGTTCCCGCCGCAACTGTAGTTCACCAATTAACGGACTAAACCAGCGGCGGTCGGTTGTTTCGCTGCAAGTCCGCAAAACCAAAACCAGCACATTAAAAAAAAGCCGCAGCTTCTATGGTCGCTGCGGCTTTTTAAATGTGCTATAGTTTGGTTTTTTACGGGCTTTTCGCTCCACCACCTAACGCGGCAGCGTGCTAAACGTATCGCTACTAAAATTCAAATTCTTCTATTTCTAAACTGTCAACTGCCGTCGAATCAACTTCTTTGGCAATCTTTATATAACCCGAAGCCGGACCGCTAATTCGAATGCCGCCGTAACCGCCTAAACTGTCGGCACTGCGGTACAAACCACGACGAATCATCAGCGATTTAATAAACTCGTGTTGTTTTCGAACGTACGGTTTCAATACGCCTTGGCTATTAAATTGCCAATTAAACTTTTTCGGACTCGGAATAATTCCCGCCAAAAAGATACATTCATCGATCGTCAAATTCGCAGGCGATTTCTGAAAGTAAAACCTACTCGCTTCGCCAATTCCGTACACATTCGGTCCCCATTCAATTATATTAAAGTACACTTCCAACATTCTGCTTTTCGAAACAATGCGGTTGTTCTCTAAAATATAAACCAGCAAAATCTCTTCCAACTTCCGCGCAAGCGTTTTCTGACGTGTAAGAAACACATTTTTAACCAATTGCATACTTATGGTGCTGCCGCCTCGAGAAAACTTCTTGGTCTTAAAGTTCTTTACAATCGATTGTTTAAAGGCTTCAGTAACAAATCCTTTATGGGAGAAAAACGAAGGATCTTCGGAGGTTAAGACCGCGCTTTTCAACTCCGGTGCAATTCCTTCCAAAGGCGTAAAATTCGGATTTTCAGGACCAACAATAATCTCGCGTTGGCGTTTCCCGTTTTCGATAGCGCTGTAAGCAAAAACACCATTAATCTTCGGAATATCTGCTTTGCCGTAGCTAATTATTTTAAGGTTCTCGCGGTCGAGATTGCTCTCAAAAACCACGTCTTTTAAGTTGTTTTTATTGAAGTGAAAATTGAGTTTGTACGCAAAACTCCCACTGGCCCTCATGCCTATCGTATTCGGAAACAGTGCCACGGGCAGCGAATTCAAGAACGCTTGTGCCTGCATTTTCGGGATCGAAACTTTCATGTCGAAAATGGTATCCGTTTCAAAATCTAATTTCACATACGGTTTAAAACTTATGTTGTTTATCTTGGCTGTTGTACTGCTGTCGATCGCTACAAACTTAGGTCCCACCACAAATTTGTACGAACTGTTTAATTTCGGAATGTACACCGTATCGACTGCAATTTTATGCTGATTTACCCGTAAACCCACCAATTCCGAATAGCCTTGAATGTAAAAGTTACCGTCTTCCGTGTCGATGTCTTCAATTTGTAGTCGCGCGCTTTTAAACGACGACTGCAACTGAAATCGCTCGTCGAAATACGGAAGTTTCACGCCGGCGGGATCAGAAGTTGTGAAAACCAAGTCGGCTTTTCGGTCGCGCGGATCAGCTTCACCACTAATCGTCCAGATTTGCTCGAACGTATTGGTTTTTACGGCAATTTCCGACTTCAATTCTTCATCGTCGATCGCAAGAGTGCGTACATTAATTAAGGCTTGTTTTCCTTTATCGTTCACTACTACTTCAAAATCCGACAGGTTTAATTGCGTAGGAATGAGATTTAAAAAAACCGTACTGAGTTTGTCGAGCTTACGCGCGTAATTCACATCGGATTCCGAGCTAGTTTCAGCGCTGGAAACCTCGTTTTTGCTTTTTAAAAACGTTTCGAAATTGCTGCCCGTTGCCGTACTAATTAGTTGCAGTTTTCCTTTCTTTAAATGCAAAAAGTCGAGTTGTAAATTTCCTAGAAATAAGGGAAATAGCGCGGCTTTTGCCTCAACACGATCTACCGAAATTAAGGTGTCCTTTCCGATCGGAACAATCGAAAATTCGGAAACCTCAACGGTTGTCAAGCCTGTGAATGTCGCCGCTTTTAAATGAAGCTCGGCTTGGTATTCGGTCTGGCATTTTTGCTTTGCTTTTGCAATAACTTTATCGAGAATTTGCTGTCGGAATGCGAAAATACAGCCCACGATAATGAGACATACAATTAAAACCACCAACAACGATCGGTATATAAATTTTTTTGAGATTTTCATAACAATAACGCTATCAACCAAATAATGCCGTTGCCAGGTCTTCAATTTTTCCGACCCGAACAATTTCTATTCCGGCGTGTGTTGCGCTGATCTTGCTGTGTGAAGATACAAATATTGTACTAAATCCAAGTTTGGAAGCTTCTTGAACGCGTTGTTCCAACCTACTCACCGGTCTGATTTCTCCCGAAAGGCCAACTTCGCCTGCAAAACAAACGTTTTTAGGTAGCGGAATGTCGTCGTTAGATGACAAAACAGCGGCAACTACCGCCAAATCGATCGCTGGATCTTCAAGCGTTAAGCCGCCGGTTATGTTTAAGAACACATCTTTTGCGCCAAGTTTAAAGCCCGATCGTTTTTCCAAAACCGCTAAAATCATGTTCAAACGTTTAGCGTTATAGCCGGTTGTGCTGCGTTGTGGCGTTCCGTAAACCGCAGTACTTACTAAACTTTGTACCTCTATCATTATTGGGCGCATACCTTCTAAAGCGCATGCAACAGCAGTTCCAGACAGAGCGTCGTCGCGGTGCGAAAGTAAAAGTTCGCTTGGATTGGTTACTTCGCGCATGCCACTGCCTATCATTTCGTAAATACCCAGCTCTGCGGTCGAGCCAAAACGATTTTTTAAAGCGCGTAGAATTCGGTAAATATGATGCCTGTCGCCTTCGAATTGTAAAACCGTATCTACCATGTGTTCCAAGATTTTTGGCCCGGCTATGGTTCCGTCTTTGGTAATATGTCCGATTAAAAGTACTGGTGTATTCGATTCTTTGGCAAATCGAATCAGTTCTGCGGTAGTTTCCCGAATTTGTCCGACACTTCCTGGTGCCGAATCGAGTACTTCGGTTTGTAGCGTTTGAATCGAGTCGATGATAACGATATCGGGTTGCAGTATTTTGATTTGCTCAAAGATTTCCTGCGTTTGCGTTTGCGAAAGCAGGTAACAATTTTGATCATCCGTACCAATACGTTCGGCGCGCATTTTAATTTGTTGTTTGCTTTCTTCGCCCGAAACGTAGAGCGTTTTGTAAGGCAAACGCAAGGCTATTTGTAAGAGTAAGGTACTTTTCCCAATTCCGGGTTCACCGCCCAACAGAGTAAGTGATCCGGGTACCAAGCCACCGCCTAAAACCCGATTAAGCTCTTGATCGCCGGTATTTAAGCGATATACATCTTGCGCAATAACTTCAGAAACGAGTACAGGTTTATCAACGGTTATTTTCTTGTCTGCCGCGGGTTTCCAAGCAGGTGTTTCGGGAGTGGCTATACGTTCTTCGACCAATGTATTCCAAGACTTACAAGCCGTGCACTGTCCTTGCCATTTTACATACTGCGCACCACAATTCTGACAAAAAAAAGCTGTTTTTGTCTTAGCCATTAGGGTTTTTCGGTTGCAGGTTGCTCTTCTTTTGCTGGTTCAGTGGTTTCGGTTGGTGTTGGTTCGGGCTCTGGATCAGCAGCGGCAGCTTTTTTAGCACTTGCACCTTGCTTCATTTCCTCAACCTTTTCAACAATAAAATCTTTGGTTAAGTCACCAATTGCGTCGAGCGAAAAACCAGCTTGGTAGGCTTTAAGTGCTTTTTTAAAATCGCCTGTTTTTTCATAAAACATACCCATATGATACGCGCTTAACATCGATTTTGGGTAAGCTTTACGAGATAAGGCGGCCAGCTTTTCAAATTCTGCGTAAGCTTTATTCTTTAAAATTGCAGCTTCTACAGCTTTGAAATCTGTAATTCGAATGGCCATTTTAGCGCCATATGCTTTATTGATGGTTTCGTATTTTTTGACGAGATAATCTACATAACCGCTTTCAAGCTTTACGAGTTTTTCATCGAACTCGGTTTTGCTAATAGGTTGGTAACTTGAAAAGATGTGATAAATGGCATTCGGTACAGAATAGGCAACCAAACTGTAATGCGATGCGCCTTTAAATTCGTCGTATCGGTAATTGATATTAGAATTTAAGATTGTTTTTATGTTGCCATCAAGCGTTTGAATACCTTTTAGGTTGTGTTTCAGATCACCATCGGCACTAGAGTGGTAATAAAAGATCGGTTTTTTCGCTGTTTTTAGCATAACCGGAATTCGCTCCATCATTTGTTCGCCAAACTCGGCTCCCATAGAAATGTATCCGCTGAACAACGGATCTTCTTTATAGAGGAAAAGGTTCATAAAACCAGCAGTAATATTGTGCCCTGCGATGATTCTAAATGGCGAGAGGCGGTATTGTTTTTCGAGCGCAGGAAGGAGTTCGGCACCTATAAATTCAAAAAATGCGGCACCTGTTTCTTCAGGCAAACCTTCTTGATTCATCATACAATCAGCCTCACGCTGATTTTCTTTATTCTGATCTATTCCAACTATAATTACTTCGGGAAGATCATCCCAATAATTTCCGAATGCAAAATTTCCGTCGAATATATCAAATAGGTATTCGCCGTCGAGCAGCAATAACAAGGGATACTTTTTATCTTTTGTCTGACCGTATGAAAGCGGTAACGAAACTGTAAACGTTCGATCAGCATTTAGTTTAGCTGAAAAAATGGTGTCGCGCGGACGCTGTGCTGTCGACGAAAGGCAGCAAAAAAGAGCTATAAAAAAAACAAGTGACCTCATACGCACAGTATTTACCTAAAGTTCACAATAATCCGACTAAAATACTAAAAAAGGAATGCCCGTTAAAAATAAAGCGCTTCTACAGGTGAATAATCGGACGAAAGGTTCGTTAACGTCGATTAAATAATGGTAATAGCAAAAATGAGATTCCACCTAAAGCAATCATCAAAATGGTTTGAGAAATCCACACAATCCAACCAAAAGCTAAACCCGCAGTTTCAGGAACCTGATATAAGAGCAGAATTTCTGCAATAAGAATCGGATATGCACCAAAACCGCTGTTGGTAAATCCGATAGCAATACTTCCAACAACAAAAGCCGTTACCACCGCGCCAAAACTAATATTAGCCGTTTCAGGAAGGGCAAAAATAGTGACGTAAAACATGGCCAAGTACGTAAACCATATAAAAATAGAATGCGCTAAAAACGCCCATTTATGAGGCATGGTGTAAATGCTTTTCATTCCGGCGATTAATCCAGCCAATTTTTCTTTGGCTTTTAAAATGATTCCGAGTTTAGAATACATCCACACCAACATGAAAATTGCAGCGAGTACTATTCCAACTACCGCTAAAATCAATAGTTGATCAACCGGAATGTGTTTGGTAAGGAAATCGCTTACCACATTTATTTGAAAAATGAGGGCAACAAAAAAGAAGCCTGCAAAGATGAAAAGGTCGACAATTCGTTCTGCGACTATAGTTCCAAACCCTTTATCAAACGGAATATTTTCGTACTTTTTTAGAACTACTGCCCGTGAAATTTCACCACTTCGCGGAACACTTAAATTCACCATATAAGCAATACAAACAGCGAACAGCTTATTCGAAAAACTGGGATTGTAACCTAAATGTTGTAATGGATACTTCCATCGATAAGCTCTTGAAATATAACCAAATAGCGCAATGAATAGCGATAAATAAATATAAAGGTAATCGGCTTGTTGAAAATACCCTTTCATTTCGGCGATTTGGGCTGCCGAAAACTCATTGTATTTGTAGATGATTAAAAAGAGTCCAAGCGCTATCGGAAGCGTAATTGACAGGAGTTTTTTAATCGGAATTTTCAAAATATCAACGAAGTGAATTGTTTGTTTCGTCTGGGAAAACAAGCGCTGGCTTAAATGCTTTTGCCTCTTCGACAGTTAAGATTCCGTATGAAATAATAATGATAATATCTCCCTTTTGAACCTTGCGAGCGGCAGGGCCGTTAAGTGTGATTTCACCACTGTTTCGAATGCCTTTTATAGCATAAGTTTCCAAACGTTCACCATTATTGATGTTTACAATGGAAACTTTCTCGCCTTCAATGAGGTTTGCGGCGTCCATCAACGCCTCGTCTATGGTTATACTACCAATGTAGTTCAAATCAGCACCGGTAACTGAAACGCGGTGAATTTTACTTTTTACAACTTGAATTTGCATGGCGCAAAGGTAATTAATTTAAGGAAATAGTATCAATAAGTCGAACATCATCGACAAAGACAGCAATAAAAGCCCGGTACTTTTTATCTGACTCAAGAACTGTCGCTGGTTCGAGAGTTTGGTCATCGGCAATTTCAAAATACTCGAGTTGAAAAAGCGGATGATTAGAAAAAATGCTTTGTACGGTTTCTTTAATTTTATCAAACGACTCGGTTTTAAATAGAACTTTAGCCCGAGATAGACTTTCGAAAATCAGACCAGCTTTTTCGCGCTGTTCGGCGGTTAGTCGCTCGTTTCGGCTGCTCATGGCTAATCCGTTTGCTTCGCGAAAAATGGGAACGATTTCTATCGTTGGACCATTTTCGAGCATTCCGGCTAATTTCGAAACGATAAGAGCTTGTTGAAAATCCTTCTCACCAAAAAAAGCAATTTGTGGTTGAATTAGCTCGAACAGAAAATTTACGATAGTTCCAACACCATTAAAGTGACCGGGTCTAAATTTTCCTTCCATTTGGTGTTCCAAACCCCCGAATTCGAAATCAACTGAAGTAATTTCCGAGCCGTAAACATCGTTGGTCTCGGGTGCGTAAACGAGAATGTTACTAGCATTTAAGCTTGAGAGCTTTTGCAGATCGCGTTTGAGCGTACGTGGATAGTTGGTTAAGTCGGCAGCATTATTAAATTGCGTTGGATTAACAAAGATGCTCACCACCGTAAAATCGGTTTGCTTTAGACTTTGCTTTACCAAAGAAAGGTGTCCGTCGTGCAAAGCGCCCATAGTAGGCACAAAACCGATTGATTTTTGAGTCTCACGAAGCTTCTCAAGTACGGGTTGTAAGTCCGATTTTGTGGTAAAAACCTGCATGCAGCTGTTTCTGAAATTGGGTGCAAACTTAAGATTTTACGCAATATCTCATTGGTTATTTGTACTTTTGCATGTTTTTTATTCTAAATAGCAGAAGTTTGACCTTTATGGAAGATAAACGAATCTTATTTGTGTCGTCAGAAGTAGTGCCTTATTTGGCAGAAAATGAGGTGTCTTCGACTTCATATGACCTTCCGAAAATGATCAACGATCTAGGTGGCCAGATTAGAATTTTCATGCCGCGGTATGGAAATATTAACGAGCGTAGGCATCAATTGCACGAAGTTATCCGATTGTCAGGAATGAATTTGGTTGTCAATGACTTAGACATGCCATTGATTATAAAAGTAGCATCGATACCCAAGGAACGTATTCAGGTATATTTTATTGATAACGACGAGTATTTTAAAAGAAAAGCGACGTTTGCTGACGAGGAAGGGAATTTATTCCCAGACAACGATGAGCGCGCTATTTTCTTTGCCAAAGGTGTAATCGAAACTGTGAAAAAGCTCAACTGGGTTCCAGACATTATTCATGTACACGGCTGGTTGGCGTCGTTACTACCGGTTTACATGAAGCACTATTATAAAAATGATGCTTTGTTTGCAGATACTAAGGTAGTTACTTCAATTTACAGCCAGTCTTTTGACGGTACTTTAGCTGCCGACCTATCTGCAAAAATGCAATTCGATCAGATTCCTGAAGAAGCTATCAATGTCTTAAAATCACCGTCATTTACTAATATCATGTTGGCAGCGATCGACCATTCTGACGCGGTGGTTATAGGTTCAGAAAATCTTTCAGACGAATTAACAAAATATATACACGCTGCTCAAAAACCCTTTCTACCTTTCACAGGAAAAGAAAAATTTGCAGAAGCGTATACGAACTTCTACAAAAATGAAGTTCTCTAAAGAAAAATTTTTTATGAATTTAAAAAGCGTCAGCGGGATTTTAATAGGTATAATCGCACTTTTAAGCCTTTACGCCTGCGACAAAGACTTTATAGATTTGGAAAGTGATGTAATTGGCGACAATCATTTTGATTTCACGCGATACGATGGTCAGCTTTCCATAGTAGCATACAATCAAGCTACAGGGGCAATACAATCAAACAACTTAGCAAGCATAACGACAGACATCAATGTTAATTCGTTAGGATATTACAACAATCCGGTATTTGGTAGCACAACGGCACATTTTGTCTCGCAAGTTGAATTAGCTACTGTTTCTCCGGAATTCTCAACAAATGTGGTTGTAGATAGCGTGTTTATGGAAATTCCGTATTTCAGCAGGCGAATAAACACTGTTGATGGCGCTTCAACCTTTGAATTAGATAGTGTTACTACTTCACAAAACGGGCGATTAAAACTAAGTATTTATGAATCGGGATATTTTATTCCTGATTTAGACCCGTCTCCAGATTCGAATTTGCAAGATCGTATAAGGCTTTATAACGATCAAAAACAAACTTTCGAAAGCTACAAAAAAGGTGCTTTAGAAGACGGAACTGCTGTTTTTAACGGCCCAAGGCTAAATAATTCGACTAACACGCAAGAAAACGACCAGTTTTTCTTTAATCCTGCAGAAGTTGTCTTAACGAGACCAAACGATGAGGGCGAAGATATTGTCAACCGTAAAGCCCCGCGTTTGAGAGTTTCGTTAAACAAAAACTTCTTTAAAAAGAAAATTATCGACGCTCCTGTTGCCTCTTTAGAAGGAAATCTTGCCTTTAAAAATTACTTCCGTGGAATATACTTCCAAGTAGAACAGCAATCAGGAAATTGTTTAGGGAATCTAAATTTTACTGCTGGAAATGTTACCTTATATTACACTGAAGATAAATCGACTACAGTAGATGGTAACACAACGATAACCCGCGTTCAGAAAGAACTGGTTTTGAACCTCACTGGAAATAGATTAAACCTCTTTGAGCAAACATATAGTGCAAACTATGCGGCAGCAATCAATCCTGCTAACGTGAATAATACCTCGGGCGACGAGCGTTTGTACGTAAAAGGTGGAGAAGGCTCTGTTGCAGTTATAGATTTGTTTGGAAGAACCAACGAAAACGAAGGAGATTCAGCTGAATTGGAAGCGCTTCGAAATGAAGTAGAAAACAATAATTGGTTAATTAACGAAGCTAATTTAACGTTCTATGTCGATCAAGAACTAATGTCAGAAAGTGTAGAGCCAAGACGTGTTTTCTTGTATGATTTGACCAATCAAACGGTAATTGGAGATTACAAAACCGTAGATCCCGGCCCGAGCGGCTTCCCTAAATTCAACAAACCAACTTTTGGGGGGTTCCTTGAAGAGATAAACGGCAAGGGACTTCGCTACAAAATTCGAATTACGAAACACATCTCTAATTTGTTGAAGAATCGTGAAAGTAAAAATGTTCGTCTCGGACTTGTGGTAACTGAAGCTATTAATGATACTCGTTTTGCCCAAGTAAAACCAGGCCAAGCAAACAATAATTTGTTTTCAAAAATACCTGTCGCATCCGTTTTTAATCCGTTTGGAACTGTTTTGTACGGCTCCAATCCTGCCGTAGACGCGACGAGAAGATTAAAACTTGAAATCTATTACACCAAACCAAAAGAATAAATTATGTGTGGAATTGTAGGTTATATCGGACAAAGAGAAGCATTTCCTGTTGTTATTAAAGGACTTAAAAGATTAGAATACCGCGGATACGATAGTGCCGGGGTAATGCTCTTCGACGGCTTCGATTTAAAGGTGAGCAAAACAAAAGGAAAGGTGAGCGATTTGGAAGAAAAATCCAAATCAATGTCGCAAACCGGAACAATAGGAATGGGGCATACACGTTGGGCAACGCACGGTGTTCCAAACGATGTGAACTCACACCCGCATTTATCGAACAGTGGTGAACTTGCCATCATCCACAACGGAATTATCGAAAATTACGAGCCGTTAAAAAAGGAATTAATTAAACGCGGATATACTTTTTCCTCAGATACCGATACCGAAGTATTAGTAAACCTTATTGAAGAAGTAAAAAAAAAAAAAAAATGCAAACTTGGAAAAGCAGTTCAAATTGCTTTAAACCAGGTTGTTGGAGCTTATGCAATTTGCGTTTTCGACACCAAAAAGCCAGACGAAATCATTGCGGCTCGTTTAGGTTCGCCTTTAGCAATAGGTATTGGAGCTGATGAGTTTTTCATCGCTTCTGATGCTTCGCCGTTTATTGAATATACCTCGAATGCTATTTATCTGGAAGACGAAGAAATGGCGATTGTGCGTTTACACAAACCATTACGTATTCGCAAAATTAAAGATGATGCATTGGTAGACCCTTACGTGCAAGAACTTCAAATGAATTTGGAGCAGATTGAAAAAGGCGGTTACGATCACTTTATGTTGAAAGAGATCTATGAGCAACCATCGGTTATTAAAGATACGTACCGCGGACGTTTGTTGGCCAATCAAGGTTTGATTAAAATGGCAGGAATTGAGGATAACTTAGAGCGTTTTCTTAACGCTGAGCGTATCTTAATTGTTGCTTGCGGAACCAGCTGGCACGCCGGTTTGGTTGCCGAATATATCATTGAAGAGTTTGCACGAATTCCTGTCGAGGTTGAATACGCTTCAGAATTTAGATATCGAAATCCGATCATCAATAAAAATGATGTCCTAATCGCTATTTCGCAATCGGGTGAAACTGCCGATACTTTAGCGGCTATAAAGTTGGCTAAAGAACGTGGCGCATTTGTGTTCGGTGTTTGTAATGTGGTTGGCTCGTCTATTTCGAGAGAAACACACGCTGGCGCTTATACGCATGCCGGACCCGAAATTGGAGTGGCTTCGACAAAAGCATTTACCACCCAAATTACGGTTCTTACCATGATTGCTTTACGTTTAGCGAAAGCAAAAGGAACCTTATCAAACTCTGATTACCACCGCTATTTACAAGAATTAGAGTTAATTCCAGAAAAAGTACAAGAAGCTTTACTAACCAACGATGCGGCTGAAGCGATTGGAAAAGTATTCCAAAAATCGTCGAATTGCTTGTACTTAGGACGTGGATACAACTTCCCAGTAGCGCTAGAAGGAGCATTGAAGTTAAAAGAAATCAGTTACATACACGCAGAAGGATATCCGGCTGCAGAAATGAAACACGGTCCGATTGCATTGATCGATGAGCACATGCCTG
>JAIXTU010000155.1 GCA_027483785.1 Flavobacterium sp. | reverse complement strand
TTCAGCTTTAAATGCGGGAACCACTGTGCTGCACGAACGATTTGGAAAAGGTATTGTTATTGGTATTGAAGGCAGTGGAGCCGACAAAAAAGCCGAAATAAACTTCGAAGTAGGAGGCGTGAAGAAACTCTTGTTACGCTTCGCAAAACTCACAATTCTTAACTAACATGGCACAATTCATTAAAATTTATCCCGAAAATCCGAATCCTGCTGCAGTTAAGAAAGTAGTTGATGTGCTAAAAAACGGCGGTTTGGTTATTTATCCAACCGATACAGTTTACGGTTTGGGCTGCGATATAACCAACTCCAAAGCGCTCGAACGCATCGCAAAAATTAAAGGTATTAAACTTGAGAAAGCAAACTTTTCTTTCATTTGTTGCGATCTGAGTAATTTGTCGGATTACGTGAAACAAATTGATACGGCGACGTTTAAGTTGTTGAAACGCGCTTTACCAGGTCCGTACACCTTTATTTTGCCCGGAAACAGCAATTTGCCAAAAGAGTTTAAGAAGAAAACAACCGTTGGTATTCGCGTACCGGATAATGAAATTGCGCTTGAATTGGTGCGTCAGCTCGGAAATCCAATTGTCTCTACGTCGATTCACGACGATGATGAGGTTCTTGAATATTCGACCGACCCGGAACTCATTTTCGAAAAGTGGCAAAATTTAGTCGATGTAGTAATCGATGGCGGTTACGGCGATAACATGCCTTCAACAATTATCGATGCGAGTGGTCGCGAACCTTTTGTTGTTCGTGAAGGAAAAGGCGATATTTCAATTATTTAAAACTTTGCATGGAAGTAAATTGACTACTAAAATTCTTCCCCAATTTATGTTTTCCTGAAAATACAACTGCAGTAAATTCAATCGACCTTACTCAGTTTTTACAGTCGCACAAAACTTAAACGGTAAATTTTAAACAGTATCAATAAAATTTACTGCTTTAACTAAATTCTAAGAATAATCTACGACGGTAAAGCTGTGTTTATTGCGTAATTTTGTGCCGCGCAAAAAAAAGCGATACCACATTATGGCAAAATCTCTTTCCCAAAGATTGCTCGATATATTATTTTCTACGCGTTTAATGGCCGTTTTGTTTATTTCGTATGCGGTAGCCATGGGCATTGGAACCTTTGTAGAAAGTGGCTACAATACTGAAACAGCCCGTATTTGGATTTACAATGCCTGGTGGTTTGAGCTAATTCACTTGTTGTTTTTGGTGAATTTCTTCGGAAACATCAAACGCTATCAGCTTTATAAGCGCGAAAAATGGGTAACCTTATCCTTGCACTTGTCGTTTATCTTAATCATTATCGGTGCTGCCGTTACGCGTTACATCAGTTACGAAGGCGTTATGCCGATTCGCGAAGGCGCAGCATCTAACGAAATTCTTTCAGACAGAACGTACCTGACCGCTTTTGTGGATGGCGAATTTCAAGGCGAATTTAAACGTAAAACCATCGAAGAACCACTGCTTCTGAGCATGGTTACCGACAACGACTTTAGCATTTCGGACGATTTTAAAGGAAAGCCGTTTGAAATTACCTACGTGAATTACATCATGAATGCCAAATCGACCATAAAGCCCGATCCCAACGGTGTTTTGTATTTGAAATTAGTTGAAGCAGGTAATGGCGAACGTCATGAGCATTATCTGAAAGAAGGTTCGGTGCAAAATATTCACAATTTACTTTTTGCTTTCAATAAAGAAACAGCTGGAGCCATTAACATCAGCGGCGATGCCAACGGCTTAAAAATTTCGACACCTTTCGACGGTACATTTATGCGTATGGCCGATCAAATGCAAGGAAAAGTACTGCCAAATACCACCGCCGATTTAATGCTTCGTTCGTTGTATAATTTGGGGGGAAGTCAGTTTGTATTTCCAGAACCTGCCATTAAAGGAGTAGAAACCTACGAATCGAATAACGATTGGGAAGATAAAAATACCGACGATGCGTTGATTGTTAACGTTACGGCAAACGGAAAAACCGAAACCGTAACCTTGGTAGGAGGGAAGGGCAAGCAAGGCGAACCTAAAAGTTTTAAGTTGGGCGATTTAGATTTTACGCTCTTCTACGGAAGTAAAGTTTACCAATTGCCGTTCAAAATTCAACTCAATGATTTTATCGCTGAAAAATACGCCGGGACGGAAAAGAGTTATTCGTCGTTCGAATCGAAAGTAACGGTTATTGATGGTGCGAAGAAGTTTGACGAACGCATTTATATGAACCATATTTTGGATTACGGCGGCTATCGTTTCTTCCAAGCATCGTTTGATCCCGACGAAAAAGGAACCGTCTTATCGGTAAATCACGATTTCTTCGGAACTTGGATTACCTACATCGGTTACTTTATTCTCTATCTAGCTATGATGCTTATTTTATTCACGAAGAACACACGCTTTGCCGATTTGAAAATGAAATTAGAGAAAATAAAAGCCAAGAAAGCTGCACTTACGGTACTACTTTTACTCGCGTCGGTTACGGGTTTTTCACAGCACGAACATCAGCAAACTTTAAGTTTACAGCAAATAGATTCGATACTGGCAAAGAATATTCCGCCTGTTGCGCATGCCGAACGTTTTGGCCGACTCATCATTCAAGATGAAGGCGGACGTATGAAGCCGATTAATACTTTTTCTTCGGAGTTATTGCGAAAAGTGAGTAAAAGCGATCACTACAAAGGCTATAATTCGGATCAGGTTTTCCTGTCAATGACGCAGTATCCGCGATTGTGGTTTGAAGTTCCGTTTATCTACATTAAAAGAGGTAACGACAGTATTCGCAAGATTATTGGCGTTGAACCAGAAGAAAAGCTTGTGAGTTTCCGCCGTTTTTTTGACAAAGAAGGTAATTACAAACTCGCGCCTTATCTCGATGCGGCTTACAAAGCAGCTATTCCAAACCAATTTCAGAAAGATTTTATCGAAACCGACCGAAAAGTGAATTTGCTCAATTCGGCTTTAAGTGGCGGTATTTTGCGCATTTTCCCGTTTCCAAAAGATAAAAACAACAAGTGGGTGAGTTTCTTAGAAGTGCACCAACCTACTGGAACTTCGCTTGACACCATTAAAAGCATCATGCCGCTGTATATGACGTCGTTGGCAAAAGGAGCAGAAACGGGCAATTACACCTACGCCAATACTTTGGTAAACGGCATGGAAAATTACCAAAAGAAATTTGGTGCCAGCTTGCGACCATCCGACGATAAGATAAACGCTGAAATTGCGTACAACAAATACGATATCTTCAAGAATTTGTTCTGGATGTACATGCTCACTGGCGTTTTAATGTTGCTTTTCGCGATTGTAAACATTCTGGCCAACAAAAAATGGATTAACTATGTGATTAACGCATTTCACATCTTGGCCGCGCTGTTGTTTGTTTTACATACAGTGGGTTTAATTGCGCGTTGGTACATCAGTGGTCACGCGCCGTGGAGTAACAGTTACGAATCGGTTATTTACGTAGGTTGGGCAACCATGTTTTTCACTTTAGCGTTCGATCGTAAATCGAAACTTACCGTTGCTTCAGGAACTTTTGTTGCCAGCATGATTTTAATGATCGCGCATTGGAGCTGGACCGATCCCGCTATCGGAAATTTGGTACCCGTTTTAAATTCGTATTGGTTGATGATTCACGTAGCTGTAATTGTGGCAAGTTACGGTCCGTTTACCTTGGGAATGATTTTAGGTATTGTTACTTTGATTTTGATGATTTGCACCACGGCAACAAACAAAGTAAAAATGAATTTACACATTAAAGAACTAACCTATATCAACGAAATGGCGCTCACAATTGGCCTGGTGATGCTTACCATCGGGAACTTTCTCGGCGGCCAATGGGCAAACGAAAGTTGGGGACGTTATTGGGGTTGGGATCCAAAAGAAACTTGGGCTTTAATTAGCATTATGGTTTATGCATTTGTGATTCATGCCCGCTTTGTGCCTGCTTTACGCGGTGTTTGGATTTACAACCTGATGAGTGTACTCGCGTTTTATTCGATTATGATGACGTACTTTGGGGTTAATTTCTACCTCACCGGACTTCATTCCTACGCCAGTGGCGATAAGGTGGTAACTCCTGTCGAGGCATATTATTCGTTTGCGGCAATTATGATTTTGGCCGGATTTGCCTGGTTTAAATACCGAAAATTTTATAAGGTTAGTGCCGCTAAATAGAATACTCGTTTGTAGAAAAACTTTTCTTATCTCTTTTTCACGAACCGTTTTCGGTAGCGCATACAATTTGCAATTCTTTTGCACAAGTTCGTAAGCCTCCTAATGCGCTACTAATTAGTTGCGTTGGTTGAGGTTCCGAATTTTATTTTCGAATTAGCCTAAAAATACCTATAAGTAGGT
>JAIXTU010000136.1 GCA_027483785.1 Flavobacterium sp. | reverse complement strand
CGGCAGCCCAAGGCAAGGCTAACGGACGGCCGTTATTCAAAACCAAAACCACATTTTTATTTACGCGATATACCGCTTCCAAAAATTCTTGTTGAAATCCGGGCAAACCTATGTCGGTTCGAGTACGCGCTTCACCGCTCATAAAGCCGTGCTCACCCATGACTAAAACCACAACATCGGCTTTCGCGGCCGCGTCCAAAGCTTTGTCCATACCCGTTTTATCGCTGTAATTTATCTGAACTTCTTCAGTAAAAGCAGGCTTTCCCAAGAAGTAATCAGGTCCTTTTTCGTACAGCAAATTCGAACCTAAATATTTTTGCATGCCTTCTAACACCGAAACCGCAGTGTTGTCGTCGGCAGCAATACGCCAACTTCCCAACGGACTCGTTTTATCGGCAGCAAGTGCACCAATAAGTGCAATTTTTTGATTGCTTTTCTTCAAAGGCAAAAGTTGATTCTCATTCTTCAACAATACGATCGACTTGCGAGCCATATCTAAAACGGCTGCATTGTTTTCTGCACTACCAATAACTGCCTGCTCGCGTTTCTTATCGCAGTAACGATAAGGATCGTCAAATAATCCCAACTCGAATTTTACGGTTAGTATCCGCGAAACCGCATCGTCGATTAACGCTTCGGAAACTTTCCCCGACCGAACCAATTTCGCTAATTCAGCAACATATAAATACGATTCCATATCCATATCAGCGCCTGCTTTCACAGCTTTCTCTGCGGCATCGGCACCGTTTTCGGCATAACCGTGAACGACCATTTCCCGAATCGAAGCCCAATCGGTAATTACAAAACCATCAAAAGCCCACGAACCTTTTAGAATATCGCGTTGCAGCATTTCATTGCCCGTTGCCGGTATGCCATTCAATAAATTAAACGCATTCATAAACGTGCGAACACCAGCATCTTTGGCTGCTTTAAATGGCGGTAAAACCATATTATACAGCGTGTTATTTCCCATTTCTACCGAATTGTATTCTTTGCCCGACTCTACAAATCCGTATGCGGCAAAGTGTTTGGCACAGGCAGCAATCGTATTGGGTTTGCTTAAATCGGCTGCCGTATCGCCTTGAAATCCGGTCACGCGTGCTTTGGCAATCAAACTGCCTAGAAATGGATCTTCACCGGCGCCTTCCATAATTCTACCCCAGCGCGCATCGCGTGTAATATCAACGTTCGGACCAAACGTCCAGTTAATTCCCGACGCCGAAGCTTCTGCTGCAGCTACTTGCGCCGATTTCTTTATAGCGTCTAAATCCCAACTCGCAGCTTCAGCAAGCGGAATCGGACTCAGCGTTTTATATCCGTGAATCACATCAAAACCAATAATCAACGGAATTCCCAAACGGGTTTCTTCCACCGCTATTTTTTGCACAGCTCGAACTTGGTCGACGCCACGAACCGTAAGCATCGATCCTACCCAACCTTTCTTTAAATGCTCGTATTTGGTCGCCGCATTTCCATCTTTGGGTGCGGGTCCGGTAACTTCCCAAAATCCGTTGTATTGGTTCATCTGACCAATTTTTTCTTCTAAAGTCATCTTTGCCAACAATTCGGCAACGCGCTTTTTTATGTTTTCAGGCTGTTTTGAAGTCATTTTTTGTGCTAGTGATAAAACCGAGAATACTAATGCAGAAACTAAAGTGATTTTTTTCATGATTTTTTAAGTGAAAATCCAGATAATGGCATTCCTTGTGAACTGAAAATACTGGCCGAAGCCTCGTCTTGCCAACCGTAACGGAGCATCGTTGGCGTAAACTTGCACGAAATAATCAGTGTATTTTTTGAAACTTTAACAGGTACTTTTACAAAGGTTCCCGAAGCGTCGGCAGCTTCGAAAATGGCGGTGCCGGTTTTTTGTAAGAAATTGAAAACGGGATCGAACTCCAAAACCACCGCTTTCTTTTCCCAGCGAACACTCCGAATGATCGGATTATCAAACGATTTTTCGAGTGTTTTATAGTGATTTACCAAGGCTAAAGTGGCCAAACGTTCGCCTACGGTTTTTTTATCGCGCGGATGAATATCGGCAGCATCGCCTGCATCCGAAATCACGGCCAAATGTGCGCCCGAATACTGTTCGCAAAATAAACGTTGTTGTTCGCGTAAAGCCGTTCCGTATTGCACGTCGCCATCGTAATTATAAGGCGCAAGTTGTACGACATACACCTGAAAATCGGCTTTCCAAGCTTGGCGCCACGAATCGAAAAATGCTTTGAGCATGCTAGCATACGTATCGTTACCCACGTTGCTTTCGCCCTGATACCAAAGTACACCGGCAACCGGAAAACCAACCATTGGGTGTATCATAGCATTGTAAACGACCGAAGCCTGGTGCGGACAATAATCCGACGGTTTTAGATTGGCGGCCGAATTACGCAAAACCTCACTTTGATCGACTGCCGATTTCGGAGCCCAAACTTCCAAAGGTGTTCCGCCCCAAGCACTAACAATAACGCCAATCGGTACGTTGCCCAGTTGCGCTTGCAAGCGTTTTGCAAAGAAGTAAGCTGTAGCGCTTTTGCTGCGAATGGTTTCAGGAGCAATCGCTTCCCATTTCCCTGGAATTTGCTGTTGCGGAACGTCGGCGGCAGCTTTTTCCACAGTAAAAAACCTAATGTTGTTGTTTTGGTCGTTTGCCACTTCGTTTGCATGCATTTCGCCCCAATCAAAGGTCATTTCCATATTCGACTGGCCGCTGCAAAGCCACACTTCGCCGATTAAAACGTCTTTTAAATTACGTTCCGAATAGCCTTTAATGTTTATGGTTTGCGGACCGCGTTTATCGGGAACGGGAATACGCACTTCCCAATAAGCAAAAGAGTTTACGACCGTTTCGGCGGTTGCATCCGACCACGAAACCGACACTTTTATCGGTTCTTTCGGTGTTCCCCAACCCCAAATTTTAAGATTGCTGTTGCGTTGCACGACCATACCGTCGGAGAAAATTTCGGGCAATCGCGGATTGGCATACATGTTTTGTACAAGCAACAATAAAATTCCCAGACTAATTCTCATTTAATAAGGCGTTTAAGGTTGGAGCAAGCTCGTCGGATAATATCTGATGATCCATCATTTCAGGATGATAATCGCAGCCGCGTGGTT
>JAIXTU010000219.1 GCA_027483785.1 Flavobacterium sp. | reverse complement strand
TATTGCTTACGCCGAAATCGCGCAACATTTTTGAGGTTTGTTTACACAATTCGATTCGGTGCGTAAGAACCACAACTTTTTTGTCGACTTTCTCGATATACCTGCGAACGATTTCAGAAAAAATCACAGTTTTTCCACCGCCTGTAGGAAGTTGATACAGCAAATGATAGTTGGGCTTTGTTTGCTCCATCCGCTCAAAAATGCGATCAATATCCTCACGCTGATAGCCGTACAACGTTCTCCGCTCCTCTGCCTCTACTTCTATTATGGGTTGTTCTATCAAACTGCGAAAATTGAAATTTTGCAAATTTACTTCCTTTTTTTGGGCTGTAGATTAACTTTATGATAATAATCTAAAACATCTTAAACAATTTATAAAATGCCCTTGAGGAATAGCGGATTAGTTCAGGTAAATACTGACTTTAATCAAGAATTGCCGACTTTAGTTCTAATGCTTTAAAAGTCGTTAATTATCTAATAATTTTTGAAATTCGCTTTTGGAAAGTAATTCTGCGTGAATGTCGGCGAAATTTGCAGCATTCGGCCAATTTTGTATTTCAACATCTTGGATGATTTGTGCAATTTCCAGCTGATTGTCTGCATAAAATCCGTGTTGTATTGAGAACTTGATTAGTTGCACAAAATTGGTGTAGGTTCCTTTGTAGAAGTTTTCGTGGCGGATGTAGCGTTTTTGGCTGTATTTGAGCTGAAGCTGAATATTGTAAAACATCAGTTCAATGATTTTTTCCGGCGCCATTTCCAGCGAAATAAAGTGTTTGATGAAGTTGTTAGCGACCGTTCTGCGGAGTTTGGCACGCTTTAAAGTCTTCGGAAAATATTCGGCTTCTATTTTAACTTTCGCTGCATCAATCAGTTTTTTTGTTTGAGGAGCAAATACAAAATCGAAATACACTTTTACCGGTTTGAACTTGTCGTACAACAAAGTTACCAAGTCCTCCAACGGTTCTCTTGGCATTTCGGAAATGTACTTTTTCAAAGCTCTTTTACTCATAACAACGTTTCTAAATTCCAAATATATCGTGAAAATTGAAGGTTTGCTGATGCCTATTCTATATTTTTGATGAAAATTTCGTAAGTGGAAAAATTAAAGCAAAAAGTACAACGCAAATTCCTTAAACCTGTCGCCAATTTTGTGAGTAAATCGACAGCTGGAAGTTTGTTTTTACTTGTAGCTACGCTGGCCGCCGTTTTTGTAGCGAATAGCAGTTATTCCGATTGGTATCATCATTTTTGGAAGCAAAAGTTTGGCTTTTCGTTCGATGGACAATTATACCTTGAGAAAGACTTACATCATTGGATAAATGATGGTTTGATGGCAATTTTCTTCTTTGTTGTTGGATTGGAGCTTAAGAGAGAAATCGTTGCCGGCGAGTTATCCGAAGTAAAAAAAGCAGCGCTACCTATTTTTGCAGCAGTTGGCGGTATGTTGGTTCCAGCAGCGATTTTCTTAATTTTCAATTATGATAATCCGCAAGCTGTTTCGGGCTGGGGAATTCCTATGGCAACCGACATTGCTTTTGCGTTGGGAATTATTTACTTCTTGGGCGATCGTATCCCAGATTCGTTAAAGGTGTTCCTTGCTGCATTAGCCATTGCCGACGATCTTGGAGCTGTACTCGTAATTGCGTTTTTCTATACTTCTGAAATTGAATTAACCAATTTGGGCGTGGGTGCACTTTTTCTGATAATCTTGCTTTTAGCGAACCGTTTAGGTGTTCGAAATACTGCCTTTTACGGGATTATAGGAATTTCAGGAGTTTGGCTATCTTTTTTATTGTCGGGTGTTCACGCCACTATCGCAGCAGTTTTAATTGCGTTTACGATTCCGTCGCGAACCAAAATTGAAGAAACCGAGTTTGCTTCGAAAATGAAAGACGACCTTAGTGATTTTGAGACGGCCGAAGGCAATGAATTTCCAACGCTTACCGCGGAACAGCTACATTTATTAGAACGCATGAATCGAAACATTGATGCGGCATTAACGCCTTCGCAGAAATTAGAACACCAACTTCATCCAATTGTTGCTTTTGTCATCTTACCCATATTTGCTTTTGCGAATGCAGGTGTTACTTTTTCAGGAAATATCGGCGAACAATTACTTTCAAACGTGGCGTTAGGCGTGGCTTTGGGCTTGGTTTTAGGAAAGGTCATCGGCGTGTTTTTAACCTCTTACCTCCTACTCCGTTTGAAATGGGTTCAATTGCCTGTTGACGTCTCGTTATATCAGCTTTTTGGCGTTTCTTTTTTAGCCGCCATTGGTTTTACGATGTCGCTTTTTGTAACCGAGTTGGCCTTCACGGATGCGCAACTGATCACAGAAGCTAAAGTCGGCATTTTTGCTGCTTCTTTACTTGGTGGAAGTCTAGGCTACCTGCTTCTCTCTAAAAATAAGTCTAATTTAATTATTGAATAAATCGTGTTTAAATTGTTTAAATTCACAGCATTACTGGAAGGTGTTTCGTTATTAATTTTGCTTTTTATTGCGGTGCCGCTAAAGTACATTTGGGGCGATCCGCTGGCTGTAAAATATGTGGGAATGGCTCATGGCTTGCTATTTATCGCTTACGTTATTTTCGCAATCATGCTTAAAGGCGAACGAAATTGGGATTTGAAGCGAACTGCGTTAATATTGCTGGCATCTGTGGTTCCGTTTGGTACTTTTTACGCTGAAAAGAAATTATTTTGATTCAAAATTATCTCAAATATTTGTACAAGCTGGTTCCTCAATTTTTGAAGGAATTAGATTTTTCGTACACACTAAACGCCTATACTTCGGTGCTGATAAACACAGCTATCATGATTGTTTTAGCTGTTGTTTTGTATCGAGTTGCCAAGTATTGTTTGGTTTATTTGATGATCGTAACAGCACGTAAAACGAAAACTAAATTCGACGATCTACTCGTGTCTAATAAAACGGCAAAGTATGCTGCGCAGCTTTTACCCTTGTGGTTTATCAAGCATTCAGTGCCTGTTATTTTAGTTCGTTTCGACTATTGGGAAGGAATTTTTGCCACCGTCGTTCGGGTATATATCATCGTATTAGTGCTGTACATCATTCGAACGATACTAAGCGCTTTACGCGATTATTTAAAGTCGCTTCGCAGATTTAGCGACAAACCGATAGACAGCTACTTACAAGTTATCATGATTACCTTAACAACGTACGGCGTAATCATGATAATCATGCTGATTTTCAATACAAAACCGGCAACTTTATTAACAACTTTTGGTGCTATTTCTGCGATTATTTTATTGATTTTCAAAGACACAATCTTAGGCTTCGTCGCTAGCATTCAAGTGTCAGTTAATGATATGGTTCGTATCGGCGATTGGATAACGATGACCAAATTTGGTGCCGATGGCGATGTTATTGAGATCAACCTAGCAACGGTAAAAGTGCGTAACTTCGACAATACAACAACTACAATACCCACCTACTCACTTATTTCAGATTCTTTTCAAAACTGGCGTGGCATGCTCGATTCGCCCGGACGCAGAATCAAGCGTCATATTCTGATAAAATCACACAGCATACGATTTTTAGAAGATTCAGATATCGAACGCTTGAAGTCGATTCAATTGATTAAAGAATATTTAGATACGCGATCAGCAGATATTAATAAATTCAACGCACAACGGAATATCGATAAATCTGTTTTGATTAACGGACGCAATCTTACAAATTTTGGTGTTTTTCGTAAGTATATCACGCAGTATTTAAGCCATTATCCAGGTATTCAAAAAGATATGATTTTGTTGTGCAGGCAATTACAACCTACTCCCAACGGAATTCCTTTGGAGATTTACTGTTTTTCTGCTGACAAGCGTTTTGAAAATTACGAATACATAATGGCTGATATTTTTGACCATATCTTTGCCGCAGTTCCATACTTTGATTTGGAACTTTTTGAATTTCAACAAGCTGTCGAACCAACCAATACCTAATTTACGTATCTATAACTTTGAATCGAGATTAAAACACAAAATATGAAACGAATTCTACTCTTATTATTGATGTCTGCTGGTGTCTTTGCACAGAACAAAGGACGAGTCGAAAGGAAAGTCGACCAACTTCTTGCCGCAGGAACAGTTTTTCAAACGCAAAATCTTATTGTGAGTCACGCTAACGATACGCGAAATACTGCGCAAGTTTCGGATGCAACGGTTCTAAATGTAAATTTCGGAACGGTACAAAGTCTGCTTACTACGCAGCCCGAGTTTATACGAATTTCGCTGCCGTACCAAAATCAGATTTTGGATATAAATCTTTATAAAGTCGATATTAAATCTGCTGATTTCGAGGTGCTAACTCCTCAAGGAACGTTCGCAAACTTTCTTCAGTCGGCACATTATCGAGGAGCTGTATCTGGATTAAACCGATCATTAGT
>JAIXTU010000373.1 GCA_027483785.1 Flavobacterium sp. | reverse complement strand
TTCACTTTGACTTCGGCCATTTCTCCGAAACGAACCGATTTAAAAGAAGCCGATTCGCTGCTGGCTAAAGCTTCTACCACTTTAAAGCCGATGTTGTGTCTGGTTTCTCGATATTCTTCGCCGATGTTTCCCAATCCTACAATTAAAAACTTTTTCATGAATTCGTCCTTGCGTTCTACACCAAAAAGGCGCTTAATTCTCAGTAACATTACTTTTTACTTAAGTGTTCAAATTTAAGCGACTTCAATATTGTTGAATAAAAAAAGCATCGGAAAAACCGATGCTTTTTGCTGAAAAATAATGTGAATTACTTTTTCTTTCCTTTTGCAGGAGCTTTTGCTGCTTTTGCTGCTTCTTGAGCCGCTTTCATTGCAGCACGTGAAATCTTCACTTGCGCAACTACTGTATTGTCTGGATGTAAAAGTTTGAAATTTTTGGTATCCAACTTCGTTACATACAATTTGTTACCCATTTCAAGTGGAGTAATGTCTGCTTCTACGAAATCAGGCAAATCTTTCGGTAAAGCTTTTACTTTCAATTTGCGTTGGTTTAAACGAAGAACACCACCAGCAAGTACTCCTTTAGAAGTACCAACTACTTTAACAGGAACTTCCATAGTAACTTCTTTATCATCGAACAACTGGTAGAAGTCGATGTGTAGAATTTTGTCTGTCACTGGGTGTTGTTGAATGTCTTGAAGAACAGCTTCGAACTTTTTGCTTCCCAAATCGATCACAACTGTGTGTGCGTTTGGAGTGTAAATCAAGTTTTTAAATGCTGCTTCTTCTGCTGTGAAATGCACTGTCTGATTTCCTCCGTATAAAACGCAAGGAATCATTCCAGCATTACGCAAGGCTTTCGTTGCCGATTTGCCCACGCTTTCTCTTTCAGATCCTTTGATAGTAATCGATTTCATTTTAAAAAATATAGTTAAACAATTAAATTACATTAAAAATTTGCCGCTGATTGAGTTGTTGTGCTGTACCATTTGCATTACTTCGGCAAATAGTGGTGCGCAACTTACGACTCGAATCTTCGACGTTTGCTTTTTAAGCGGAATTGAATCGGTTGTGATTAATTCGCTCAGTTTGGAGTTTTCAATCTTTTCGTAGGCATCGCCAGATAAAATAGCATGCGTGCAGATTGCACGTACGCTAAGTGCTCCTTTTTCGATCATCAAATCGGCAGCTTTTGCTAAAGTACCACCGGTATCGATCATATCGTCGACTAAAATCACGTTACGTCCTTTAACTTCTCCGATCAATTCCATGGTATCGATTACGTTAGCAACTTTACGTTGTTTGTAACAAATAACCACATCTGATTCCAGAAATTTCGAATAGGCATAAGCTCTTTTAGAACCGCCCATATCTGGAGACGCGATCGTGAGGTTTTCGAGATTTAGCGACTTTACGTAAGGCAGGAAAATCGTAGAGGCAAATAAATGGTCTACGGGTTTTTCGAAAAAGCCTTGGATTTGATCGGCGTGTAAATCCATGGTCATGATACGCGTTGCACCTGCTGCTTCGAGTAGTTTGGCTACTAGTTTAGCTCCAATTGGCACACGAGGCTTGTCTTTGCGATCTTGTCTGGCCCATCCGAAGTACGGAATCACGGGAGTGATGTGTCTGGCCGATGCGCGTTTTGCGGCATCGATCATGAGCAATAACTCCATGAGGTTATCGGCGCTTGGAAAGGTTGAACACACAATGAACACGCGGATTCCACGAATCGACTCTTCATAAGAAGGTTGAAATTCTCCGTCAGCATATTTTGAGAACGTTACCTTACCTAGTGGAACGCCATAGTGTTTGGCGATCTGTTCGGCGAGATAGACACTTTGGGAACAGGCGAAAATTTTAGCTTCCGGTTCTTGATGTGACATGTTATTGTCTTGTTTAGTAGTATGTTAGTAGTTGTTGTTGTAAGCGAGGTGCAAAATTATAAATTTAAATGAAGCGACCGCTAAAAATTGCCACTTATTTGCATTGCTGAATAAAAATAATTTTTACCTTTGCCGCGTGTTTGAAAGGAATGGTCCTTTTGTGCTCAGTTTTGCCCGGATGGCGGAATTGGTAGACGCGCTGGTCTCAAACACCTGTGGGAAACCGTGCCGGTTCGACTCCGGCTCCGGGTACTTGAAAAAGCTGTCAGATTTGGCAGCTTTTTTGTTTTTTAATGTTTCGTGCGATAGAATCGTACTTCATATTCCGTGCGATAGAATCGCACGGCTACATTTTACGTGCGATAGAATCGCACGGCTACTGATTCTCTGTTAACGTTACTCCTAGCCATGATTTTTGTGGGACAATTCTGCATAGCCCCGATTGAAGCAAAATAGCTGCCAGTAAGAAAACGCTTACAAGACCAGAAGTTTGGTTGGCGACCAAAGAAGCCGACCAAACTTTTAGGTATTGTTGCGTTTTGAGGTGGCACTATTGCGGAAAGCGGGAATAGCTTCTAAAAAATCAACTTGAAATTTAGTAAACATTTAAGCCGCATTTCTCACCGTAAATTAGCAACTTGCGAGACCGAAATTTTGTTTTAATTTTTTGATATGCACTACAAAAATAAACTCGTACTCGCGCTCTTACTGTTATTCCTCCAACTGTCGTTTGCCCAGCAAGGCGGCATGTGGATTCCTTCTCTACTCGATGGAACGCGCGAAAAGGAAATGAAGAAACTCGGATTGAAAATTTCTTTGAAAGATATTTACGACACGAATAAATCGAGCTTAAAAGATGCCGTTCCGCAATTTAACGGCGGTTGTACTGCGGAAGTTATTTCGCCAAACGGACTTTTACTCACCAACCATCATTGTGGATTTGACGAAATCCAGTCGCATTCTACCCTCGCACACGATTATATTACAAATGGTTTTTGGGCGTACTCGCTTGCAGAAGAACTGCCTAATCCGGAACTTGAGGTTACTTTTATTGTTAGTATTACGGATGTAACCACGGCGGCACTTGAAGGCATTAGCGACTTGAACAGCGAGGTGAACAAGCAGCAACGCATTAAAGAAAACATTGCCAAAATTCAGAAAGAAACCAAGAAAGAAAGCTGGCAGGGCAGTTTTGTACGATCGTTTTTTGACGGCAATCAGTACTTGCTTTTTGTGACTGAAAGTTACGAAGACGTTCGTTTAGTGGGTGCTCCGCCGTCGAGCATCGGAAAATTTGGTTCGGATACCGACAACTGGGTGTGGCCCAGACATACCGGTGATTTTGCACTTTTTAGAATCTATGCCGACAAGAATAACCGTCCGGCGAAATATTCTAAAGACAATGTGCCGTACAAACCCAAGCACTTTTTTCCGATTTCGATTGCGGGCGTAAAGGACAACGATTTTACCATGGTAATGGGTTACCCAGGCCGTACACAAGAATATTTGCCAGCGGTGGCTGTTTCGCAAATTGTGAACGATTTAAATCCGGCTCGTATTAAAGTTCGCGAACAGGCCTTGAAAGTTCAAGACGGATTTATGCGTAAGAATCAAGCCATTAAAATCCAATACGCGGCCAAGTACGCAGCTATTGCCAATTATTGGAAGAAGTGGATTGGCGAATCTCAAGGATTGAAAAAATCGGATGCTGTTGGAAAGAAGCGTGCTGATGAAGAGAAGTTTAAGCAGTTGTTGGTTGAGAAAAATCAGACCGCGGCTTACGGAAATTTACTCAGCGATTTCGAAAAACACTATACCGCTATTAAACCCTATGCGGTAGCACGCGATTACTTTAACGAGATTTTCTTGCGCAATACCGAGCTTACGGCAACCGCTTTTAAATTGTTTCAGTTGAGCCAACTGGGTACCGACGCCAAAAGCGAAACTGCTTTTGAAGAGCGAAGAAAAGCACTAATCGACGGATTACCGGCATTTTACAAAGATTTTAATTTGGATGTTGATCAGCAAGTATTTAATACGCTGATAGCCATATATCTGAGTGATTACCCTAAGGATTTTCTACCTGAAAAATTCAAAAACGAAACGGCTGCGTCGTTGACAGAGAAATTGTATCAGAAATCGGCCGTAAGAAACTACGATCAAGTAAAAAACCTATTGAGTGGTAGTCTAGCTGAAGTGAAAACGAAATTAAGTGCAGATCCTGGCGTGCAGCTCATGACGGATATAGCCTTAGCGTACACCACTATGGTAGCACCGAAGTACGAAGAAATTAATTCAAAAATCACGGCTACACAAAAGCTGTACACCAAAGCTTTATATGAGTTGAAAGCGATCGACCGCATGTTTCCCGACGCAAACAGTACGTTGCGCATTACCTATGGGAAGGTAAAGGGCTATCAGCCGAAAGACGCTACCATATATACGAGCAAAACGTATTTAGACGGTGTTTTGGAAAAGTACATTCCGGGCGATTACGAGTTTGATGTACCGCAAAAGCTGATTGAATTATATGAAAAGAAAGATTACGGTAGGTATGCAGAAAACGGAAAGATGCCGGTGTGCTTTATCGGAACTAACCATACCACGGGAGGAAACAGTGGAAGTCCGGCACTTGACGCAAAAGGCAACCTTATTGGATTGAATTTTGATCGCGTTTGGGAAGGTACAATGAGCGACATTTACTATGATCCGGCGATTTGTAGAAACGTAATGGTTGACGCGCGCTACATTTTATTCATCATCGACAAGTTTGCAAACGCGCAGAATCTAATCAACGAACTGAAAATCATTGGTTTAAAAAATTAAAGATTTTTTTAAGGTTTAAAACAATTTTGGCACGGTACTTGTAAATTGTTTTCGCGTTGTAAGGAATAGGATTTTTAAAAAAACTTCAGATTCTGATTGTCGTATTAAAAAAATTATATCTTTGCATCGAATTAATAATTAACCTTTTATAATTTAAAGTAAGATGAAAAAAGTATTTTTAAGTTTCGCTGTTATCGCTGCATTAACTGTAGTATCTTGTAAAGAGAAAGCTGCTGAGGCTCCTGCTGAGGAAACTCCAGCTGTTGAGGCTCCTGCTGTAGAAGAGGCTGCTCCTGCTGCTGAAGACACTACTGCTACTCCTGCTGCTGACGCTGCT
>JAIXTU010000239.1 GCA_027483785.1 Flavobacterium sp. | reverse complement strand
GTGTCCGCCAAGCGAATTTCCAAGCAAAATCACGCGATCCAAACCTTTATAGGTAATAAAATCTTTCACAAACTTCGCAAAAGCACGCACATTCGTTTTCAGGATATTCTGGGTGTACAAAGGCAATTCCGGTATTAAAACATGGTAACCTTGCTGCGGAAAAAACTCGGCAACACCATCAAAATTGCTCAATCCGCCCATTAACCCGTGTAAAATGATAATCGGACGGCCCGATCCGGCTTCGAAATATTTAAACTTCCCTTCTTTCTTAATCGCTTCTTGCATGAACAGTCGGTTATTTGTAGGCTTTTAATTCTGGCAAATATAAGCGATTTACAGGAACATCAATTTTCATTTATTCCCACCGCAGTAATTCCCCGTAAACACTGATAATTGCTCGATTTTTTTGCGAACGAGATTGTTAAATTGGCACAACTTATTAACAATGTGGGAAAAATTGGGAGTGGGTGGGAATTAATTATTTACTTTTGCTTGAACTGTTTTTTAAGGCTAAAGTGTTGACACCCATTATAGGTACATACGAATGTAAGATAGACGACAAAGGTCGGCTACTCATTCCTTTGGCTTTAAAGAAGCAATTAGCGATCAACGATGGTTTTGTTTTGAAACGATCGGTCTTTCAACCGTGCCTGGAGCTCTATCCGATGGCCGAGTGGAATGCTATGATGGCAAAAGTCAATAAACTCAACCGTTTTGTGAAAAAGCACGACGATTTTATTCGTCGCTTTTCGGCTGGCGTACGCTTAACCGATATCGATGTGAACGGACGTTTGTTGATTCCCAAAGATTTACAAGGTATTGCTCAAATCAAAAAAGACATTGTCTTATCGAGTGCAATCAACATTATTGAGATTTGGGACAAAGACACGTATGAAAAAGTAATTGCAGATACCGCTGTGAATTTTGCGGATCTAGCCGAAGATGTGATGGGGAATTTGAACGATGGAAGTGATGGATTATCATAATGCCGTTTTACTTGAACAAACAGTTGCCGGGCTTGCCATCAAACCCGACGGCGTTTATGTAGACGTAACTTTCGGTGGCGGCGGACACTCGCGCGAAATCTTAAAACACCTCGGACCGAACGGAAGATTATTCGCATTCGACCAAGATGAAGACGCTTGGGAAAACCGAATCGACGACGAACGTTTTACGCTAGTGCCACACAACTTCAGACATTTAAAACGATTTTTAAGATTTCACGGAATTACTGAAGTCGATGGAATTTTAGCCGATTTAGGCGTTTCGTCTCATCAGTTCGATGTAGCCGAACGCGGATTCTCAACCCGTTTCGACGCCCCGCTCGATATGCGTATGAGCAAAAGCAACTCGAAATCGGCATATACCGTTATCAACGAGTACGAAGAGAAAGCATTGAAACATATTTTGTTGGAATACGGCGAGTTAAAATCGGCTCCGGCCATGGCACGAACCATCGTACACCACCGAAACCCAAATCCAATTGCCACTACCGAGCGGTTAAAAGAAGTGTTGCGCCCGTTTTATCCGGCACATAAAAGTCATAAAATCTTAGCACAAGTATATCAAGCCATTCGAATTGAGGTAAATGAAGAAATCGATGTGCTTCGCGAAATGCTTGAACAAGCGGTTGATGTCTTGAAGCCTGGCGGCCGATTGTCAGTGATATCCTATCATTCCTTGGAAGATCGTCTGGTAAAACGACTCATCAAAAACGGTCAGTTTGAAGGCGAACCCGAACGCGATTTCTTTGGAAACTTTCAAGTGCCGCTAAAAGCAATAGGTAAGCTAATCGTTCCCGATCAAGCCGAATTAGAAGCCAATAGTCGTTCGCGCAGCGCCAAACTTCGAATTGCAGAAAAAGTTCAAATCGCAAAAAAATGAAAGGCAGTGTTTATAATATTATCAAGGCGCGCTTTCTAGTCAATGAACACGCGACTCGAAATTGGGTATTTATTACCTACCTGATTGTTTTGGCTATGATTATGATTTGGAATACCAATCGTTACGAACAAAAAATCATCCGAATCGCCGAATTGAGTTCCGAAGTAAAAGAACTACGTTCGGAGTTTGTAGATCGGAAATCGCAATTAATGAAACTCAAAATGGAGTCGACCGTTGCACAAAAGATGGAAAAACGCGCCATCTATCCATCATCGGTTCCGCCAATAAAAATAAAAGTCTTAAAACCAACCGAAAAAAAGTGGTTTGAAAAACTATGGGAGTAGAAACAAAAAATAATAATTACAGATTGTACGCTGTGATCGCAGGAATGTTGATCGCAGCGATTTGTATCGTTATTAAACTCAGCAACATTCAATGGGTTGAAGGGAACTACTACCGAAAAATCGCCAAAGAGAAAAGTGTAAAAACTTTTGTTATTCCCGCAAATAAAGGAAACGTATATTCTTCCGACGGCAGTTTGCTTGCTACTTCCGTTCCGAACTATACCATTCGATTCGATGCAATGGCGCCTTCCAAAGCCGATTTCGACAAGGAAATCGGGCCATTAGCTGCAGCACTTTCCAAGAAATTTCGAAAGCCAAAATCCGAATATCTCGCAAAGTTTCTGAAAGCGCGGCGTACTGAAAATCGCTATTTGCTTGTTGAAAAAGGACTGTCGTATACCGATTATATGGAAGTGAAAAGCTTTCCACTTTTCAATAAAGGAACGTACAAAGGCGGAATGATCGTTGATCAAAAGACCGTTCGCGAACATCCCATCGGCAAAATAGCCGAACGAACCATTGGTTACGAGCGTGTCGATGGCGACGGGCAGGCAAGAAAGGCCGGCATTGAAGGGGCATTTTCGCGTTACTTAAATGGTAAAGACGGTAAGGTTCTCAAACAAAAAATTGCAAAAGGACAATGGAAACCCATTCGCGATAACAATGAAATTGAACCACAAGACGGCTACGACGTTATCTCTACCATCGACGTTTACATTCAAGACATTGCGCATCACGCTCTTCTAAAACAGCTCGAACATTACAGTGCCGATCACGGTTGTGTGGTAGTTATGGAAACTAAAACTGGCGATGTAAAAGCCATTTCAAATTTAGGACGCGATTCGCAAGGAAATTATTACGAGAAATTAAACTATGCCGTTGGCGAATCGCACGAACCGGGATCGACCTTTAAACTAGTGGATTTGATCGCCTTACTTGAAGATGAAAAAGCCGATACGAGTTCGGTATACGACAGTAACGGAGGTGTGATTTCGTATCGTGGAAAATTGGTAAAAGATTCGAAAAAAGGTGGTTATGGTAAAATTTCGCTAGCACGTGGTTTCGAAGTGTCCTCAAATACCGTTTTGGTTCAAGCCGTTTACAAAGCGTATAAATCCGACCCAAGGCAGTTTGTTGACCGTATTTACGATTATAAACTACATAAACCACTGGGTTTACCCTTTGCAGGAGAAGGCAGACCTGTGATACGAACGCCCGACGATCCGAAATGGTCGGCAATTTCACTTCCGTGGATGGCATTTGGCTACGGAGTTGCCGTAACACCACTTCAAACGCTAACGCTTTACAACGCCGTAGCCAACAATGGCGAAATGGTTAAACCACAATTTGTGAAAGAAATTCGTGAGTGGAACCGCGTGATTAAAAAATTCGATAAAGAAATTATTCATCCGAAAATTTGCTCCGACGAAACGATTGATAAGCTGCATGCCGTGCTAGAAAATGTTGTAAAACGCGGAACGGCAAGTAGCTTGTATTCGAAAGATTTTTCCATGGCAGGAAAAACGGGAACCGCTCAAGTAGATTACAACAAAGGAGAAGGAAACCTGTATTACACCTCTTCGTTTGTAGGTTACTTTCCAGCTAATAATCCAAAATATTCGTGCATCGTTGTGGTTCACAAACCCAATGTGGCTAAGGGATATTACGGTGCCGATGTTGCTGGCCCAGTATTTAAACGAATTGCCCAAAAGATTTTCACCGATTCGCCAACGATGAATAAAATCAAAGGTTTGAAAGGGAAATCTAAAAAAGTTGAGCAAGCCTACGAAACGTATATCGCAAAAAGTGCCGACGATCTCAAGCGCATTCCTAACGTAAAAGGCATGCCTGGTATGGATGCAGCTGCACTTTTGGAGAATTTAAAATTGAAAGTTCGCGTTCGCGGAATTGGAAAAGTGAAAAAACAATCGATTCCACCAGGAGAACCTCTAAAGAAAAACGAAACTATAATATTGGAATTGTCGTGAAAGTATTAAAAGACCTCTTATATAAAGTTAGATTGGAGTCGGTTATCGGAACAACAAGCGTTCCGGTGCAAACGCTTACTTTCGATTCGCGACAAGCTCAGTCCGATTCGCTTTTCTTCGCCGTTTCTGGATCGAAGACCGATGGGCATAACTTTATCGATCAGGTAATTGCCAACGGTTGTCGTGCAATTGTTTGTGAGCGAGCTCCCGAAAATATTCAGCCCAACGTTTGTTATGCCGTGGTAGGAAGCACAACCGAAGCAATGGCGCAGGTTGCAGCAAATTTTTACGATAATCCGTCGCAACAACTCAAATTAGTTGGTGTTACGGGAACCAATGGCAAAACTACCGTTGCTACGTTATTACACCAATTATTTCAGCGTGCAGGTTTTAAAACGGGCTTGCTATCTACAGTTAAAATCGTGGTCGATTCGGAAGAATTTCCAGCTACGCATACAACTCCAGATTCTATTTCCATAAACAACTATCTACGCCAGATGGTTGATGCGGGCGTCGATTATTGTTTTATGGAAGTGAGTTCGCACGGGATCCACCAAAATCGAACTAAAGGTTTGCGATTTGCCGGTGCTATTTTCACCAATTTGTCGCACGATCACCTCGATTATCACAAAACATTTAGCGAATACCGCGATGTGAAAAAGAAATTCTTTGATGAATTAGACCGCGATGCTTTTGCTTTGGTGAATATCGATGATAAGAACGGAAATATCATGTTCCAAAACACCGTTGCCGCTCAGCGTACGTATGCACTAAAAACCTTTGCCGATTTCCGAGCCCAGATTCTTGAAAATCAAATCGGCGGACTTCTCTTAAAGGTAAATAGCAAAGAAGTTTGGGTGAAGTTAATCGGTTCTTTCAATGCCTATAACATTCTTGCCATTTACGGAACTGCTGTATTACTTGGCATGCCCGACGACGATGCACTCCGATATCTTTCTGAATTGGAAAGCGTTTCCGGCAGGTTTCAGTATTTCATTACCGAACAAAAAATCACTGTAATTGTAGATTATGCACATACGCCCGATGCCTTAGAAAATGTGTTGAATACAATTAACGGCATTAGAACAGGCAACGAGAATTTGATAACGGTCGTAGGTTGTGGCGGCGATCGCGATGCAACTAAGCGTCCGGTTATGGGAAATATTGCCACAAAATTGAGTAACCACACCATTTTTACTTCTGATAATCCACGCACCGAAAATCCGGATTTGATTTTAGCAGAGATCGAAGCCGGCGTGGAGCCACAGAATTTCAAAAAATATGTAACGATTTCCGATCGAAAAAGTGCGATTAAGTCGGCGATCACGCAATCGAATTCAGGCGACATAATTCTCATTGCTGGTAAAGGACACGAAACGTACCAAGAAATCAACGGAGTAAAATACGATTTCGATGATTTGGAAATCGCTAAAACATTAACCAACCAACTAAACAAATAAGTTATGCTGTACTACTTATTCGATTATCTAAACAACAACTTTAATGTTCCAGGAGCAGGGGTTTTCCAATACATAACGTTTCGTTCAGCCTTAGCGGTTTTGTTGTCGTTGGCAATATCAACCATTTTCGGAAAGCGAATTATCAATTTCCTGAAACATCAGCAAGTCGGCGAAACGGTGCGCGAACTCGGGTTAGCCGGACAAAATGAGAAGGCCGGTACACCAACTATGGGCGGATTAATTATCATCATAGCAACCTTGATTCCAGTTTTTCTGCTGGCAAAACTCGACAACATTTATGTTATATTATTGATAGTCACAACTTTATGGATGGGAACTATCGGATTTATAGACGATTATATTAAAATCTTCAAAAAAGACAAGCAAGGACTTAAGGGTGTATTTAAAGTTATAGGTCAAGTAGGCTTAGGTTTGATTGTAGGTACCGTTTTATATTTACATCCTGGCGTTACCGTTCGAAAAGATCAGCAGGTAAAATATAATTTTGCTTCCGAATCGACGCAGATTTTACCCAAACCTGTAGAAGAAAAATCGACTG
>JAIXTU010000118.1 GCA_027483785.1 Flavobacterium sp. | reverse complement strand
GTTCCGTCGGTAGAAAACACACTTACTGTTTTTGTTTCTGAAACCTCACCAAAAGTAGCTTATATTAAAGTGTCGAGTTTTTACAGCGATTTTGACGGCAGCAATCGCGGACTCACAGCTGATTTTCTCGACGCGCTTTTAAAATGTGAAAACGAAAAAATAAAAGGATTAATCATAGATTTTTCTGGCAACGGCGGCGGAAGTGTCGACGAAGCGCATCGACTATCATCGCTTTTTATTGAAGGCCCCGTGGCGTATAGTTCCGACAAAAACGGTCAGATTAACTATTATCAAGATTTACTTCCACTTTTTCAGCCCCAATACCCTATTGCGATCATCACCGACGGAACTTCGGCTTCGGCTAGTGAATTCTTTGCCTCTGCGATGCAAGATTACGGAAAGGCAATTGTTTGTGGAACCACTTCCTGTGGAAAAGCAACGATGCAATTTATAACGCCGATAGACAAACGGAGCAACAGCGATTTGTGCAAGGTAACTGCTAGAAGTTTCTTTAGACCAACCGGCGAAACGATTCAAAAGAAAGGAATCATTCCTGATATCGAGTTGCCTACGCTGTACAATAATGTAATCAGCAGAGAAGCAAACTTTGAAACGGCTTTGAGTATTCCAAAAATACAAGTGCCAAAACCCGACGGTTTACGTAAGTTTCGAAAACTAAAGTCGCTCAGAAAGAAAAGTTTAGCACGTATTGCCGCTTCACCCTATTTTAAAGAAGTGCAACGAGTAAATCCGCTTATTGAAAAATTAGCGAATGGTGAAAACAAAGAAATTCCATTAAAGTTTCAGGCCATTTACGAACAAGTTCACAGCATCGATCAGCTTTATTCGGAAGTCGTTGCACTAGACAAGCGGGAAACCGACGTAAAATTCAAAAATTTAAGTATTGATAATCAGAAGATTGAATCCGATCCGTTTAGTATAGAGTTGAATAAAATTGCGTTAGATGAAGTGAGCCGAAATTTTAGATTGGCGGAAGTATATCGAATTCTGAAAGATTATATCGGAAAATAAAGAATTGACGGCAAAGGCATTTGCAGCATAATCTAGCAAATCTTATTTTTGACCGTTTTTTGAAAATACAACTATGGGAAGAGCATTTGAGTTTCGCAAGGGAAGAAAAATGAAAAGATGGTCGGCAATGGCCAAAGCATTTACACGTATCGGTAAAGATATCGTTATGGCTGTAAAGGAAGGCGGACCTAATCCCGAAGCCAACTCGCGTTTACGTGCCGTAATTCAGAACGCGAAGTCAGCTAATATGCCGAAAGAAAACGTAGAACGCGCGATCAAAAAAGCAACTGAGAAGGATACCGCGAATTATAAAGAGGTACTTTTTGAAGGCTATGCACCGCACGGAATTGCTATTTTAATTGAAACAGCAACCGATAACAACAACCGCACGGTTGCGAATATTCGCAGTTATTTCAATAAATGTAATGGAACATTAGGCACACAAGGTTCGGTAGAATTTATGTTCGATCATACCTGTAACTTCCGTATTCCTAAAAACAACATTGATCCAGAGGAACTTGAATTAGAGCTGATTGATTTTGGTGCCGAAGAAGTTTTCGAGGACGAAGACGGTATTCTGATCTATGCACCTTTTGGCAGTTTTGGTGCCATTCAGAAAGAGCTTGAAAACCGAAATCTAGAAATTTTAAGTTCCGGTTTCGAACGCATTCCACAGGTTACCAAAGCATTGACACCCGAACAAGTTGCCGATGTAGAAAAACTATTGGAAAAAATTGAAGAAGACGATGATGTACAAAACGTATATCACACCATGGAAGAAGCTGAATAGCTCGTTTTAAATTTCAAATACCTAAAGGCTGCAAGTGATTGTGGCCTTTTTTGTGACGTAAATCGACATTAACAAGACCTATTTTCCGATGCGTTTGAATTGAAATACTATCGTTGTCGAGTTGTCCGAAATATCGGCTTTTATATCATTGCCCGTTTTGAAATATCGGATTTGTTTTGGGAATTCGTTCTGATTATTTCGGCACGTAAATGAAGTGTCGGTTTGTTGCGTAAAGGCAAAACGTGTTTCTTTTTTCTCGCTAGGCATTTGCACAACATATTCCCAGTTATTGTTTTGTCTTTCTAGTCGAAGTAATTCTTTGAAAACAGTATCAGTTCCTTGCAAGGTATAACCCATACCGCGAAAAAGTGAATCGTTTACTTCTTCCCATTGTTCAAAGGTTCGCCGGCCCGCTTGTTCGTTCGTGCGTTCCCAATTACCTATTAACCAGCCGAAAACCGTGCGATTCTCAGCTTTTGCTTCCTGTTTTCGATCCGAGCAAGCGATCAAAATTATTCCAAAAAATGCAGCTCCTAAAAAATACAAATAGTGACTTTTATTCATAGCGAAATTGAGTTCTAACTTACTCATTAGCAACAATTTCTATAGTATTTCCTTCAACAGTCTTGACGTCATCAACACTTATGGTGGTTATATTAAAGCCGTAAACCAACCAACCCGAATCGTGAATCAAGGCTGAGGTGTTCACATCCCCTGATAGTTTCATATCCTTAGAAAATTCAAAATCTTTCTTGGTACCCATCGATTTTGTTAGCGAGGCAGCATATTCACTCATAACCTTTTTCAATGCTTCATTATCAAAAATTTGCCTGCATCGAATAATATAATTGTCTTCCTCTTCAATAATTTCATCTAAAAAAAGCGTCAAGTCTGTATCGATTTCGGCACCTGTCAAAGGAAAAGGGATTGGAATTTTGTTGGTTATCTCTTCTCCCAATTTGACTTTTATCCCATGGAAAAAGTGAAATTGCTGTATATCCTTGATCGCAGCTGATTCGATATACTCGCGTGAACAAAATGAATTTTCGAGATTTTTAATTAGTTGCTCTAACTCCGGCTTTTCCGCCGAAATTTCTTTAGAAATCTTTTTAAAAACTTCCCGGTAAAATGCGCTTATTTCTTCCCAGTTGAGCAACTCTGCGAAATCACCTAGTTCTGAGATTTTATATATGAACTTTACATCTTTAGATAAATCGTTAAGTTTTTGATACAGTTCATTGTTCTCACTTGATTTACAGTACAAATACTTCCATTCTATCGTATAACTATTTGCAGTAGAATCTAGTACAGTAACCGCTACACGACAGTTTATCACATTCGTTTTTGTGGTATCAGTTCCCTTTATCTTATATTTTGTCTTTTCTAGATCATAAATTTGCTTTTCACCTTTACTCCAGTAGGCAATCACTTGTACTGTAGAATCAGCCTTATTGATTTGCGCCGAAACCACATTAGCAGCAAAAAAGAAAAGGAACAATAAAAGAAAGCTTCGAAAATGCTTTTTGAAACCACAAACCATAATAGTACCGACGTTTACTATTTTACAACGACAAACTATGTCGCTACAAATAAGATTATATGTGCCTAAACTACAATTATTTTCGAAATACTAAACAAGATACTCGCACATTTTTACGTAGTTATTGCCAACAAAAAAAGTCTCCCGAAACGAGAGACTTTCCTATAAACGTGCTTTTATTTACATGTGAATCGGTCGGTTCGCCGAACTCGCTAAAGCCGCTTCTTTCACTGCTTCTGCGTACGTTGGATGTGCATGACTCATACGTGCAATATCCTCAGCCGATGCACGGAACTCCATTGCGGTAACGGCTTCTGCTATTAAGTCGGCTACACGAGCACCGATCATGTGTACACCTAAAACTTCGTCGGTTTTCTCATCGGAAAGTATTTTTACAAACCCGTCGGTGTCGCCGCTGGCACGTGAGCGTCCTAAAGCTTTGAACGGAAACGAACCCGATTTAAATGCAATTCCTTTTTCCTTCAATTGCTCTTCGGTATAACCTACTGCGGCAACTTCTGGCCAAGTGTAAACTACGCCCGGAATCAAATTATAATTGATGTGCGGATGCTGTCCGGCAATTGTTTCGGCTACAAAAACGCCTTCTTCTTCCGCCTTGTGCGCCAACATGGCTCCTGCCACAACATCGCCAATAGCGTAAACGTGTGGTTGTGCCGTTTGTAATTTATCGTTGGTTTCTACTTGTCCGCGTGCATTAACTGTAATTCCGGCTTTATCGAGATTCAAACCATCAGTGTAGGCACGGCGACCCACAGAAACCAGCGCGTAATCGCCCACAAGTTCTACGGTTTGTCCTTTTGCGTCGAGTGCCACAACTTTTACTTCGTTGCCGTTGCGCGAAACTTCTTGCACTTTATGCGAAGTGTAGAATTTCATGCCTTGCTTCTTGAAAACTTTGGTAAGCTCTTTTGAAAGCGCCGCATCCATAGTTGGGATGATGCGATCCATGAATTCGACAACCGAAACTTCAGCGCCTAAACGACGATAAACCTGACCTAATTCCAAACCAATAACGCCGCCTCCAATAATCACCAAATGTTTGGGAACTTCTTTCAGTTTTAAGGCTTCGGTAGAAGTAATAATGCGTTCTTTATCAATGCTTATGAATGGCAAACTTGCAGGTTTACTTCCAGTAGCAATTATGATGTTTTTTGCAGATAAAACTTCCGAAGAACCGTCGGCTTTAGTAACCGAAACCTGATGTGCATCGACAAACGAACCTACACCTTCGAAAACGGTGATTTTATTTTTGTCCATCAAATACTTAATTCCACTTACGTTTTGGTCGACAACCGATGCTTTGCGCGAAATCATCTTTGCAAGATCGAACGAAACTTGTCCGCCAACCGAAATACCGTGATCTTCTAAATGATGCACGGCATCGTAATAATGGTGCGAAGAATCGAGTAAGGCTTTCGAAGGAATACATCCTACGTTTAAGCAAGTTCCGCCTAAAGTGCTGTATTTCTCAATGATAGCAGTTGAGTAACCCAATTGTGCGCAACGGATTGCAGAAACGTATCCGCCTGGACCCGATCCAATGACTACGACGTCGAAAGTATTCATAAGTGTTTTTTTAGATTAAGCGTTGCAAATTTAGGGTTTTGAACGATTTCTTTTTGAACACAAGACGTTTTTAGATGCTAAAAAAACGTGAATTTAAAAAGAAGCAAAATTTACGAAATCCTTACACTGGATTTGCTTACACATTAAAACGCCAAAACATGCGAGCGCTTCACTTCGTTGATTTTAAAAATACTGTGCGTACTGGCAATATAATCAATGGTTGTGAGCTTTTCGACCAAGAATTTCCGATACGCTTCCATATCGCGAACAGCAATTTTTAAAATATAATCATAGTCGCCGCTAACGTGATAACATTCCAAAACCTCAGGCAGCAAAGAAACGGCTTGCTCGAAACCCGTTAACAACGCTTGTTTGTGCTGTTGTAATTTGATGTGGCAAAAAACCACAAAATTTTTGTCGACACGAACTTGGTCGACAATAGCTACATAGCCAGCAATTACACCCGACTTTTCTAGCTTTTTGATGCGTTCGTGAACGGCTGTTGTGCTTAAATTTAGCTTTAAGCTCAGCATTTTGGTGGTTTGACGGCAATCGGTTTGCAAAGCCGTTAGCAATTTTTGGTCGAGACTATCCAATTTTACGGTTTCCATTCTGTTGTAAGCTAGTAAAAATCAAAATTATAGAATTATATTCTGATTAAATACGCTAAATACATTAATTATTCTAAATTTTATGATTTATATAGTTTTTTATTTGGAAAGGAATTTAATTTGACGTTCATGCGCAGCCCGGATTGCAGCAAAAAGCCTTAGCTAAAGCAGTTGCAGTGCGGCTTACTGCGGCAGAGCGACCTTAGAAGCTACTGCCACAGTGTAGCCAAACGCAGCTGATTTAGTTAAGCTTGACGCGAAAAGCCGGTTAGCTGCCCAAAAAAATACAATCATGGAAAATTTTAAACCAGCCGATCGCATACAAGATTTGCAATATTTCGGCGAATTTGGGGGCGTAAACCCGTCGATTAGCGATTCATCAACCTACACATTTTTGTCTGCAAAAACGATGTTCGACACGTTTGAAGGCAATGCCGAAGGATGTTATTTGTATTCGCGTCACTCCTCGCCTAGCAACTTGTATCTCGACCAAGCGCTAGCAGCTATGGAAGGCACTGAGGCTGCGAATGTTGCAGCTTCGGGCATGGGCGCAATTACGTGTACGCTTTTGCAAATTTGCGGACAAAACGACCACATTGTTTCGAGCCGAACCATTTACGGAGGCACTTACGCTTTTCTGAAAAACTTCGCGCCAAAAATGGGTATCAATACAAGTTTTGTTGACATCACGAAACTCGATTTAGTAGAAGCTGCTATAACGCCTCAAACCAAGGTACTTTACTGCGAAACAGTGAGTAATCCGCTACTAGAAGTTGCCGACAT
>JAIXTU010000079.1 GCA_027483785.1 Flavobacterium sp. | reverse complement strand
CCTTGTTTTTCAAATTTTCGGGTGCCTCAGAAAGTGTTTGGATTTTCACACAGTTGGGTGTTGAACCCTTCGGACGTATCGGTTCGGGTGTTGTAGAATTAATTGCAGCAATTTTGTTGCTTTCAGGTAAATATTCGCGTTGGGGCGCATTACTTGCGGGAGGAACTATGTTTGGCGCGGTTTTTTCACATATATTTGTTTTAGGACTGGAAGTGCAGAACGACGGCGGATTTTTGTTTATTTTGGCGGTAATTGTTCTTGTTTGTTCTTTCTTTGTATTTAGATATCCCGTAAAAAGGATTGAAACTAAAATGTAACTCATGATGTTTTCTGCTGTTGACGCCGGATTGGATAATTTGCTGTTTGTTTTAGAACAGCTCGATAATGCTGCTTACACCGCAAAGAATTCTTCTTTAAGCGAAGCCAGCATTGGAGAACACACGCGTCATATTATCGAAATGTTTCAGTGTTTGGAACAAGCTTACACTACAGCTGAGGTTCATTACGACAACCGTAAACGCGACTTGCTGCTTCAAACTTCGGTAACAGCAGCTATCGATGCTATAAAAGGTCTGAAAGTAAGCTTGATCAAAGACGATAAGTTGCTTGCATTAGTGCAAACCGTCGACCGGCAGAACCTGAATATCGCTACAAATTATCAGCGCGAATTGCTCTACAACTACGAGCATTGCATACATCATCAAGCATTGATTAAAGTGGCGCTACTCGGAATTAAGCATATCGACATTCCTGAAAGTTTTGGCGTTGCGCGCTCAACTATAGCATATCGTCAGCAATGTGCACAGTAACTGTTGTTTCCAAAAACAATAAATTAATTATCACTTCGAACCGCGACGAGGTTACATATCGTCGTGCCGAAACGCCGCGGTTTTACGAAGTGAAAGGGAAATCGGTGTATTTTCCGAAAGATCCTGCTGCCGGCGGAACTTGGTTTGCTACCGATACCCAGCAAAAAGCCATTGTTTTATTGAATGGCGCCTTTGAAAAGCACAAACACCAACCGCCGTATCGACTGAGTAGAGGTTTGATAGTTTTGGAATTATTAATTCATGAAGATATTATTTCTGGAATCGATTTAATTGATCTCGATCGCGTAGAACCTTTTACCTTAGTGATTTATCAAAACGGCAGTTTACACGAATTTCGGTGGAATGGTTCCGAGAAGTTTCTAAAACCCTTATCGAGAAACGACAACCATATTTATTCGTCGGCTACCTTGTACGATGCCGAAACCCGTTTGGAACGCGAACGTTGGTTTGCAGAGTTTTTAGAAAGGAATCCGCAGCCAGATGCCGATACCATTTTCAAATTCCACAACTTGAAAAATGCCGATAATTCTCAAAACGGTATTGTAATGAAGCGTGCAAATCAACTGCAAACCATCAGCATTACTCAATTAGTGGAAACCAATAAAGGTTTGGAAATGAAGTATGTTGATTTGCTTGAAAACAAAGAAATCCCGATATCCGTTGCTTAAAATCCGCATTTTTTTTCATAAACTATTCAATTGGGAATATTGGCCGTTTCAAGTGGTTTATGTTCCCATTTATTTTCAATGGGCATTTTATGCCTTGCGCGAACGGCACATTTTCTTCTTTAATGCCTGCAATCCAAATATCAAGAATGGCGGTTATTTAAATGAAAGTAAGAAAGATATTTACGATCAGTTACCCAAAGAAGCGTATCCGACTACCATTTTAGTTTCGCCGGATACAGATTTCGATAGCTGTAATGCCGAACGGGAGCGCAATAACATTGTGTTTCCGTGCATTGCAAAGCCCGATATGGGTTTGCGTGGATCGGCCGTTGTTAAGTTGGAAAACTCGGAACAATGGTTGAATTATCACCGACAAGCCGATTTCAAGTACATTTTACAAAATCTGATTCCGTACAGTTGTGAAGTAGGAATCTTTTATGTGCGCTTTCCTGGCGAAGAAAACGGTCGGATTACCGGGATTGTTGGTAAAGAGTTTATGGCTGTAGTTGGTGATGGGAAATCGACTATTGAACAGTTATTGCTGAAAAATTTACGTTTTGCGATGCAGCTTTCGGCCATAAAAAGGCAAGGTGCAATCAATTTGAATGAGGTTTTAGAAGTTGGAAAAAGTAAAATTATTGTTCCGTTTGGGAATCACGCTCGCGGATCAAAGTTTTACGATTACTCGGATTGGATTACAACTGAAATGTGTTTGGGTATTGAAAAATATGTAAAGCAAATGCCCGATTTTTATTTCGGACGAATCGATGTGATGTTTAAATCAAAAGCCGATTTACAAGCAGGTAAAAATTTTATGTTTGTGGAAGTGAATGGTGCTGGCAGTGAACCAACGCATATTTACGATCCGAAGCACGGGATTTTCTTTGCTTGGAACGAGTTGTGCCGACATTTCGCATACATGTATCGTATTTCCAGGATGAATCACAAACGCGGTTTTCGATACCTTACGTTTCACGAAGGCATGACAGAATTACGCATGCACAACAAGCTCAATCATACCATCCAGAATTTTTAATGAAAGTACCTAAAGCGCTACTGGCCGGATTTGTCATCTCTTTTATAGGGTCGGTTCCGCTTGGATACTTAAATTTAGTAGGCTTTTCAATTTATACACAAATCGGAATTACCGATCTACTTGCTTTTATTGCCGGAGTTGTACTTATTGAAGCTCTTGTAATTTCAGGCACGTTCTATTTTGCAGCTGTGTTAAGTAAACAACAGCGTTTGCAGTTTTTCTTGAAGTTGTTTTCGAATTTATTTTTGGTTGCCATCGGCTGTTCCCTGCTGTTTTCTTCTGTGGAAACACAAACTACAATAGCAAATCCTTTCGAAAGTTACGGTTCGTTTCAAAGAGGAGTGCTATTAAGTAGTTTGAATTTTTTTCAGTTGCCGTTTTGGGTCGCTTGGAACATTTACGTGGTTTCTTCTAAGTTCGCAGATGCAAGGCGTGATCGATTTAGCTGCTACTTGGGAGGCACTCTATTAGGAACTACCGTGGGCATGTTAACGTTTATTTTCTGCTTGAGTTATTTAAATAGTGCCTCATTTACCGGTACATTTTCGTTGAAGCAGGTTTTGGGAGCTGCGTTTTTACTCTTGGGAGTAGTTCAATTATCTATACTGCTTTTCAAACGAATTATCGTTTCAAAGTAAAATGTCCGAGGTGAATTCGTTTATCTGCGCGGATCACCCGAAACCAATAATCGTCGGAGAACATATTTTGTCCGTTGTACGTACCGTCCCAACCTTCGCTATCGGATTGTAGAGAAGTTAGCACCTTTCCGTATCGATCGAAAATTATTATTTCAATACCAGGTTCAAATACCGCATTTTTGATATGCCACGTATCGTTGAATCCGTCTCCATTTGGGGTGAAGAATTTCGGATAATTTAACAACACGACATCTCTGCTGAGATCGCCGCAACCAAAAATATCAACAGCTGTTATTGTATATACGCCTGGCGAGAGATCGGTGAAATTTCCGTTATTTTGAAACGGACCGCCATTGATGCTGTATTCATAAGTGCCACTGCCACTTGCCACTGCTGTAATCGAATTTTGATTTTCAGTCCAGTCGGAAGTTACAATTGTGAGATCGGTAGGGGAAGAGCTTGCAGTTACGACGTATTCTGTACTGCTTTCGCAGAATTGAGAACCGTAGTTGTTTCGGCAAGTAAGGGTGTAAGTACCAGCTTCGTCGACGCGAATAAATTGTGCGGTCGATCCAGTACTCCACAGGTAGCTATCAAATCCATTTTCCGCAAATAAGAATACGTCGTCGCCGTTTTCGCAGAGAATTTGTGCCGGTTGTGGTTGTAAGGTCGGATTTTCCCCAACCCAAAGTGTAAATTGTGTTTGGCCGTAACAAATATCAACGGCTAAGTTATCGACGCGGACGTAAATGATCTGTGGATTGGTCGTATTTTGAAAACTGCTGGGGTTTTCGATTCTATTTGTATTACTATCTCTTTGTCCTGGGTCAATGAAGTAATTGATTTGATACGGACCAATTTGTTGATTTCCAAGAATTTCTTGTTGAAGTTGGGTTAAATCGAAGCTTGCAGTTGTCTGATTTTCAGCTTCACATTCGAGAATGTCAGAATTTGCTGGCGAATTAGCGACGGCAACAGCTTGTATGGTATTTACGTTAACGGAATAGAAAATTCTTCGGCCGCAAGAATCTTCAATTTCAAAATCATAGATGGCGTTACTAAGATTCTCAAAAACGTTATTGTTTCCGTTTTCTATAACAGTCGGAACGCCATCAATTGCTAAGATTCTGAAATTGTAAGGAGGAACACCGTTTACTTGGATTAATACGTCTTTATTGGCGGTATTTCCAGAGCAATCAATGTTTAGCGCAGAAACTACTTCTAAATCGCCTGAAAATGTAAAAGGTTCAAAAATTTCATAACAATTAGCATTGCCATTATTAAAGCTTTGATACACTTTTATAATTCGAAAAGTTCCAATAATTGACTGATTAAGAAGTGTTTGTCCGTTGCTTAATGCAATAGAATTGGTTTCGTTCGGATCTGTATTTTCAGGGTAATTTTCTCCAGTTAGCGGATGTTCCCAAATTTGTTCTGTTGGATTAAATCGTTGCCACCAATAACTATTTCCTAATATACTTCCTGTGTCGTTTACAGTTAAATTAAACGATCCACAATTTTGCTCGTAGTTGTAATTATTTGTGCCGCTGATGTAGCCAACAATCGTAACCGCAAGCGTTTGTTGCACTCCACAGACATCTAATCCTTCAAATATATAATCGCCAGCAGGTAATTCGGGTAAGAAAGCAGTTCCACTAGTTATTAACGAACTAACATTAGCTGGTAAGGGTAAAGGGTAGGTTGTAGGAGCTGCTATAATTTGTAAACTTGTTAAGGAACCATTTCCGGATCGGACTCTTGCTGATCCAAAGCCGCTGCTGCAACTAGGTGCAAGAGCGGCGTTGAGAGCAAGCTGTTGATAGGGCTGGATCGTCGCGTCGGTAACGTCGGTCGCGTCGTATATTGTTCCGCAATTATCTACCAGTGTAAAATCATAAGTACCCACAGGTAAGTTCGTGATGACTAAATCGCCGCTGCTTGCGATAATGTTCCCCGTTACGTCTAAGGGAACGGGATTTGGATATGCAGCAGGAGCAGTAACCATCGTTGCTTGTACGATTTCTCTGTTCTGCGGAAGGGAAATACGTATAGTTCCTGTACCCGTGCTACAATTAGCATTTGATGCTCGTGTCTCGGGTTCAATTTCTTCTTCGATTATTTCGTACTGCGCCGTTGCAGTTCGTCCACACGCATCAGAAATAGATACTTCGTAGATTCCAGGAGGCGGTAAATCATTTTCACTTCCAAATGTGATCGTATTTTCGGTAAATGGTCCGGGGTACGTTGCAACGAAATCTGTCGGGACAAAAGAGGCCGGAGCAGCAGTGAAATTAACAAAATAGGGAGGAGAAACATTACTCACACTCAAAATCAAATTG
>JAIXTU010000165.1 GCA_027483785.1 Flavobacterium sp. | reverse complement strand
GAAATGCCGGAATGTTGCCTCAAATTGCCGCTGTTGTTACGAATAACAACACGGTTTTGAACCAAACCCAATCGCAAGCCAACGGAAACGAAATTGAAATCGACGGTGCTAAAAACCTAAACATCAATTACGGAGTTTCGCTCGACTGGACGGTTTTCGACGGTTTTCGAATGTTTTCTCGCAAAAAAGAACTCGCCGAAATCCGAAATCAGGGTACTGCCGAATTTAAAGCCGCGGTGCTCGACCGATTGGCGGCGCTTTACAATGCGTATTTTACCGTATCGGTGCTGCAAACTCAAGTTGCTACGCTCGATGAGGTGATTCGTGTTTCGGAGGAACGTTTACGCATCGTACAAGCGCGTTTTCAAATAGGTAAAGCCGCACGTTTAGAAGTGCTTAACGCCGAAGTTGATTTAAACGCCGACAGGTCGCAACGTCTCGAGTTACAACAAGTTTTGAGCGATACTAAAGTAACATTGTCTGGAATTTTGGGCCGACGAGATTTTGTAGATTTTATCGTTGAAAACCTACCGCAGCAATTGCTCACTTTGGATAAAGAAGCGCTTAGAGCAAAAATGATTGCGGAGAATCCAACTCTGCAACTCGGACAAATAAACAAGCGCATAGCCGAACAGCAACTTCGACAAGCGAAAAGCGCGCGTTATCCGACACTTAGTGTAAATACGGGTTACAATTTAATCCGAAATCAAACGCCGTTTGGTTTCGTTACTGAGTCAACAGGACGAAATTTTACTTATGGTTTTACCGCCCGTCTTAACTTATTCGATGGCTTTAACCAAAATAGGTTGGAGCGCGTGGCTAGAACGCAAGTCGAAATTGCACGTTTGGCAGAAGATCAGGTTGTTGTGCAATTGCAAACCCAGTTTGATCAGCTTTTTTCTCGCTATCTGTTTGCTGTCGAGCGTTTAGGAGTTGAGCGTGAAAACGAAACCCTTGCAGCCCGAAACTTAGAAATTACTGATGATAAGTTTAAGATCGGAACGGTCTCAGCTATTGAATACCGCACCGCTCAAAACAACTTCTCTCAGGCAAAATTACGTTTGGCCGATGCAGCCTTAGACGTTGAATTACTGGTTGTAGCTATCGAACAATTGTGCGGAACCTTAAAGGTTTAATAATATTGCAGAAATTACCTTTTTTGAGTTTTCCGTTTCTTTTCTGAATGTCGTTGTTCCGAAATTTTACGTAGGGCGTACTTCGCTTTAGCAAGTTCGTCGATAAAATTGTCTAAACTCTCAGCAAAGATGCTAAGTCGTTGGTGTTCAAATTGGTCATCCACGAGTTTGCTTTCTGAAATTTGCAGGTAAACAGTTCCCGATGCGGTTTCTTTAATATCGAAGAAAAATGTGCGGTTTGAACGAGAAAAACGAGCGGAGTACAGTTCTTTTTTTTTCATAATAAATCTATTTGGCGTTTATAAATACAGTTGCAAAATACTAAAACTTGATTAAATAGAAAAAATAGAAAAAATAGAAAAAATAGAAAAAATAGAATTCCGTTAGCTATCGGAAGCGAAAGAACGGAAAAGTAAAAAGAAGCGAAAAAGTGAAAAAACACATTTGTGTTTAATCCCTCTAATCGCTCGGGCTCCGACGAATTGTGGGTTTGAGTCGGGTAAAACGATACGTTAAATGGTGAACGTCACTCCGTACTTCCACTAAACGTCTAGCCCCGATGGCAGAGGAAAGCCCGTACGAGTGGCAACGTGTGCGCACGCTGTTTTGGGGGCGACCACCGGAAGCCGCAAAAAACGGCAGTGCAAACCGTTGCCACACGACGGACTTGCAACGGACAGCGGGAACAGCTACAAAAATCAAAAACAAGCACCAATCAGGCCATCACACACTTTTAACCGATTTATGACCTCGCTATGTAGCAGCATTTGTAACCTAAATTAATAAATCAATTTCATCTTGTTTGCTTCCGCGCAATGGCTATCTTTGCACGTTAAATTTTAAAAAATTATGATTCACATTACACTTCCCGACGGCTCGGTTAGAGATTACGAGTCCGGAGTTAGCGCGCTTGATGTGGCGAAAAGCATCAGCGAAGGTTTGGCACGCAACGTTATTTCAGCATCTTTTGATGGAACGACCGTTGAAACGACCACGCCGCTAACCACCGATGGGAAGCTGGTACTTTATACTTGGAACGATGCCGAAGGAAAGAAGGCTTTTTGGCATTCGACCTCGCACGTGATGGCACAAGCAATTCTCGAATTTTATCCCGACGCCAAACTAACCATTGGTCCGGCGATTGAAAACGGATTTTACTACGATGTCGATTTTGGGGAGTCGCGTATTACCGATGCCGACTTTAAAAAAGTGGAAGATCGCATACTCGAAATTGCGCGCGAAAAGCATGAATTCAAAATGCGTTCAGCTACTAAAGCCGATGCGTTGGCCTTTTATAAAGCAGAGAACAATCCGTATAAAGTAGAATTAATTGAGAATTTGGAAGACGGAACCATTACATTTTGTGATCACAGTACGTTTACCGATTTGTGTCGCGGCGGTCATATTCCAAATACAGGCTTGATTAAAGCGATGAAAATAATGAGCGTTGCTGGTGCGTATTGGCGCGGCGACGAGAAAAACAAGCAATTAACGCGCGTTTATGGGATCTCGTTTCCAAAACAAAAAGATCTAACCGATTATTTGGAGCTTTTGGAAGAAGCTAAACGTCGCGATCACAGAAAACTCGGAAAAGAGTTGGATTTGTTTACGTTTTCACCACGGGTTGGTCAAGGTTTACCTTTGTGGTTGCCAAAAGGTGCTGCTTTGCGTGAACGTTTGGAGCAATTTTTAAAGAAAGCTCAGAAGAAAGCTGGCTACGAGCAAGTGGTTTCGCCGCACATCGGACAAAAGGAACTGTACGTAACTTCAGGTCATTACGCAAAATACGGTGCCGATAGTTTTCAACCCATTCATACACCAGCAGAAGGGGAGGAGTTTTTATTGAAACCCATGAACTGCCCGCATCACTGCGAAATGTATAACGTGAAGCCGTGGTCTTACAAAGATTTACCGAAGCGTTATGCCGAATTCGGAACAGTATATCGCTACGAACAAAGCGGTGAATTACACGGATTAACACGTGTACGCGGATTTACCCAAGACGATGCGCACATTTTTTGTACTCCAGATCAATTGGATGCCGAGTTCAAAAACGTAATTGATTTGGTATTGTACGTTTTTGGATCTTTAGGATTTGAGAATTTTACAGCACAAATTTCACTTCGCGATCCGGAAAAACCAGAAAAATACATCGGAAGTAACGAAAATTGGGAGAAAGCAGAAGCGGCGATTATCAAAGCTACAGCCGATAAGCAACTGAATACCGTTGTGGCATACGGCGAGGCGGCTTTCTACGGACCAAAACTCGATTTCATGGTAAAAGATGCGCTAGGCAGACATTGGCAATTGGGTACCATTCAAGTAGATTACAACTTGCCGGAGCGTTTCGATTTAACGTACAAAGGCGCAGATAACGAATTGCATCGTCCGGTAATGATTCACCGTGCGCCGTTTGGTTCTATGGAGCGTTTCATTGCAATCTTGCTAGAACACACAGCAGGAAACTTGCCGTTGTGGTTAATTCCAGAGCAGGCTATCATCTTGTGTCTTAGCGAGAAATATGAAAATTATGCGAAAAAAGTTTTACAGTTGCTCGAAAATCACGAAATTCGCGCCCTAATTGACAATCGCAACGAAACGATTGGCAAGAAAATTCGCGAAGCTGAGTTGCAAAAATATCCGTTCATGCTTATCGTTGGCGAGGAAGAAGCACAGTCAAATACCGTTTCGGTACGTAGCAGAGTGCAACAGTCCCGTGAAAATATCAAGATGAGTATCGATGAATTTGCGGCGGTTGTTAACGAAGAAATCGCAAAAACATTAAAAACATTCAACGTTTAATTTAAAATATTTAAGTCATAGCAATTAGAAACAACAGAGGGTATCAACCCAGGGTCGAAAAGAAAGATGCACACCGCATCAACAACAACATCCGTGGTATCCAGGAAGTTCGTCTAGTAGGCGAAAACATCGAAACGGGCGTTTACAAATTATCCGACGCGATTCGCATGGCCGACGAGCAAGAGCTTGATTTGGTAGAGATTTCACCCAACGCAGTTCCGCCGGTTTGTAAAATCATGGACTATAAAAAGTTCATCTACGAACAAAAGAAACGCGAAAAAGCGTTGAAGGCAAAATCGACGCAGGTGGTGGTGAAAGAAATTCGTTTCGGACCACAAACCGATGAGCACGATTATGAATTTAAGCGCAAGAATGCTGAAAAATTCCTGAAAGAAGGTGCAAAGCTAAAGGCATTTGTGTTTTTTAAAGGAAGATCGATTATCTACAAGGATCAAGGACAAATTTTGTTGCTTCGTTTAGCACAAGATTTGGAAGAATACGGAAAGGTAGAAGCCATGCCGGTTCTTGAAGGTAAAAGAATGATTTTATTTATTGCTCCTAAGAAAAAGAAGCAATAACAAAATAATAGTAAGTCAATTTAATCCTTAGGAAATTATGCCTAAAATGAAAACCAAATCCTCGGCTAAGAAACGATTCAAAGTTACTGGCTCAGGTAAAATCAAAAGGAAACACGCTTTCAAAAGCCACATCCTGACTAAAAAGTCGAAGAAACGTAAGTTAGCGCTTACGCATTCAGCTTTGGTTCACACGAGTGATCTTCGAAGCGTGAAAGAGCAATTGAGAATTGTTTAATTCTAAAATTGCGAGGTTAAATTATTTTTAAACCATGGAGTATGGCTATTAAGTCTCGAAAGTCGAGCGCCTGCTACAAAAAAACATTAAATTATGCCAAGATCAGTAAATTCGGTTGCTAAAAGAGCACGAAGAAAAAAAATGATGAAGCAGGCCAAAGGTTTCTTTGGTCGCAGAAAGAACGTTTGGACAGTTGCAAAGAATGCTGTCGAGAAAGCGATGTTGTATTCGTACAGAGATCGTAAACAAAAGAAGAGAAATTTCCGTTCTCTATGGATCATGCGTATCAACGCGGGTGCACGATTGGAGGGAATGAGCTATTCGCAATTTATCGGTAAGGTAAAAGCAGCCGGAATCGAACTTAACCGTAAAGTTCTTGCTGATTTAGCGATGAATCATCCTGAAGCTTTCAAAGCCATTCTAAACAAAGTAAAATAAACGTTTAATATATTGACTTACCGGAAAAGACTTGCAATTGCAGGTCTTTTTTCGTTTATGGCTTTTCGAAATCTTATTTACAATGTTGATTCTTTTTTCAATCAGCGTCAAATCATTTTTCTTTTCCCGATTTTTTATTTGGGCAGCCCCTCGCCAGTTTAGTGGAAATAATGGAGAGGCTTCGGGCCGGGCCTTTCACTTCAAGCGCGTTTGTTTCAAACCGTTCGGCATCGCTGCGGCGGGGCTTCTGAGGTCGCCGCGCCGCAGCGGCCTTCACAGGTTTTCAACTGCCGCGGCTTTTCGTTGCAGTCCCTGCTGCGCAAAAGTAGTGCGCTAAAATACGTTGTTGCAGCCGCGCTATTTCGTAAATAAGCGTTACCGCGACCGTTTCAGGCAAAAAAAAAAAAAAAAAGTGCTTTTCTGCTCACTTGTTTATCAGCGAGTTAAAAAATAAATGCAAAATAGTTGCCAAAAAGTTTGGAAAAGGGGTTTTAGAAACACTACTTTTGCACCCGCTAAACCGAACAGGCGCGGCGTAGGTTCTGAGTTTTTTTTGTGGGCGATTAGAAATAAGAAATGATTTTCTTGCACAGTTGCGTAAGATGTTTTATTTTGGTTGTCCGTTTCGGCAAAAGAGAGTTTAATTTTTTTTATTTTTTTCTTGCCAGAAATAAAAAAGCTACTTACTTTTGCACCCGCTTTGACCTGCAAGGGTCGAGGGATTAGAAAAGAGAAGATACGTTCAT
>JAIXTU010000180.1 GCA_027483785.1 Flavobacterium sp. | reverse complement strand
TCGGTTTCGATAAGTTTTAGCTCGATGCCAAGCAAGAAACCGACGTGGTAAACTTCATTAAACAAACCGATTCTACACGAATTGAGTCCATTCAAATTTTTGGCTACACCGACGATGTCGGAAAAGAAGCGTACAACTTTAAGTTATCGACAAATCGCGCCAATACCATCAAACAAAAGCTCATCGACAACGGCATTAAGAATAAAATCATTGTTACCATTGAAGGAAAAGGACGCATTTTAATTGACGACGACGTGGTGGAGAACCTACCTGAAGTTCGCTCCAAGAACAGAAGAGTAGATGTGGTAATCAATTTAAAACCTCTTCCTAAAATTGAACTCCCTGGATTCTACACGAGCATACAGAAAAAACACGTGGTTGGCGACCATATCTATCTCGAAAATCTATTATTCGAACGAGGTAGTTCTAAATTAACGTTTAAGTCGAAAACCGATTTAGACAAAGTAGCGCGTTTGTTGCAGAAGTACAAGAATTTGCATTTCGAAATTCAAGGACATGTATGTTGCACGCCGCCGTTTCATAAAGAGGCTATTGATAAAGAAACGCGTAAACGACAACTGAGTCATAACCGAGCTGAAAGCGTTTACAAATACTTGATTTTTAAGAAAATCGATAAAAAACGAATGACGTTTAAAGGCTACGGAAATACCGTTCCTTTGGGGAAAGGCGCTGAGTACGATCGTCGAGTTGAGTTGGTAATTACGAAGATTTAGGATCTAATCGCATACGCACGTGCGGGATATTGTCTTCCAAATACATCTCGCTAATAGTTACAAATCCGTGTGAAGCGTAAAATTGCTCCAGATAACACTGCGCGGAAATTTCGATGCGCTGCATGCCAAAAAGTCGATACATTTCGCGAATCGCTTCGGTCATGAGTAAATGTCCCCATTTTTTGTTGCGATAATCAGGATCAATAACCACACGTCCGATACAAGCGGTTTCAAAGTAATTTCCCGAATCGAACAAGCGGCAATAACAAACAACGCGATTGTCGGCAACGCCCATTAAATGCACGGATTTTTGATCGTAATAATCGACGTCTAAATACGGACAGTCTTGTTCTACGACAAATACTTTAGCGCGCAGATGCAGAATGTCGTAAAGGTTTTGTGTACTTAATTCATCGAAAGGTTTAACCAGCCATTGCGGTGTTTCCATCAATATAATTTTACCGATTTTATCATGGCTTCCAGTTCGTGCATCAAGTCGCGCTTCTCAGTCGACGGTGCATAACAAAAGCCTTCTACAATTACAAATTGGTTGCGTTTTTTATCGCGAATTGCAAAATTGATAAACGAACCGTTCATAAAATCACCTTTTAATTCCCAAGTTCCTTTGGTTTCGTAAATTCTTCTACCGTTCAAACGTCCGATGGCAAAATACGGCGCATAAGATTCTTCGGTTTGCATTCTACTTCCGCGTTCTTTTCCGCGAATGTATTTTCCGCTAATCGAATCGCGGACGCGAATGATATTCCCAGCTACATTTCCTCCTTTGAAAATGGCCGATGTAGGAACGCGATAAACGACTAAACTAGTGTTGCCCGATAAAATCTCGCGTTTAAACCAAATAAAGTTGCGTTTAGAAAGTGCCACTTTGTATTTGCTGGAAATCAATAAATCGATCTTGAAACGTTTTTTGAGCAGCGCGGTTTCCAGTTTGCTGGTATCGATTTTTCGCTGGGAATACGCTATTTCGTTTGCTTTAAACTGACTAACAATTCCGTTCACCTGTTTGTCGAGCAGTGTAATTATTTCAGGAATCGATTTGCCGGAAATGTGTGCTACGTGCTGCGGTTCGGCAAATTCATTCCGAACGACTTTATACTCATTCCGATCCTCTTTTTTGATGATTAAAACGTTTCGTGCGGTTAACCGACCATCGAGCGCGCGAAGCGGATACTGATTTATCGTAAACTGCGGTTCTTCTTGGGGTAGTCCGTCGACCGGAGCAGCAAATTTTTTGCGAATACTGTCGCCTAGTTCGCCATCCCACAACTGATCGGGAATTACAACCGACAAGGAGTTTACGGCACCCGTAGCTTGTGGCAATGCAGTCGAGTCGCGATCTGCGCAAGCAAAAAGCAAAAATGCTAAAAAGCACAATAGGGATGATTGTCGCATACCAATAATTCTAAAAACCCAAAAAGTTATGATTGCTCAGGTTTTAAGGAATTCAAAGCTACGAATTAGTTCGAAATAGAACGACCGAACAGCATATTCAAAATGCAGGCACGTTCCTAAATTCTCGAAACAGCGTACTATTTTCCGTTGATTTTTAAACGCATACCGGGCTTCAAATCGTCGCCGCTGATTTTATTCCACTTCTTGATGTCGGAAACCGTTACACCGGGATACTTTTTCGCGATTGCCGAAAGCGAATCGCCTTTGCGAACCAAATAGCTTTCCGAACGCGATTTTTGTTTGTTCGCAGCTACTTCTGATTTTGCGCCTAAGTCGGTTTTTTGGATAATCAATTTGGCGCCAACGGCAATTTGTGTTCCGCTTAAATTATTCCACTTTTGAATATCAGAAACGCCAACTTGATGTTTACGAGCGATAGCAGCTAAATTGTCGCCAGCAACTACAACATGAGTAATCTCTTGAGTAGCAACTGCGTTTTCGCGCAATTCTTCAGCTGTCTTAGCAGTTAATATCTTAAGTTGGGTGTTCTGCCTTACATTGTTGTCGGCCATATTGTTCCATTGCTTTAAATCGGCAACAGTAACGTTAAATCGGCGTGCAATACTGCTTAAATTATCTCCGGCTTGTACCGTGTACAATTGCGGTTCGCTGTTGTTTGAAACTGCCGTATCGGTAACTTTTTGCGAACTCGACACTTCCGTTTTCGCTTCTTTTTCGTTATTCGAAGCATCGGCTACTGCGGTATTGTCTTCTGTGGCAACTGTTTTGTAAATGCGCAAGTTTCGACCTAAAGGCGCAGTGTTGCTTCGCAGTTTATTCCATTTTTTTAATTGTGCAACGCTTACATCGTACCGATTGGCAATGCTGCTTAAGTTTTCACCGCGACGTACTTTGTGGTATTTTGTTTTTGTCGAAACATCTTTAGGCATCGAATCGCGTGCGGCAACTCGGCTGCTGTCGCGTGCCGTTAAGTATTGTTGGTATGGGCGTTCGCGACGTGCGTTTTCAAATTCTACGTAAGCATAAATTTTATCTTCGTTCGAAGTAAACAAAGCCACTTTCTCGGCAGGTAAACGCAAATAATGCATCTTATCGGTGTAGGTTGGAATCACGTTAACCTTGTAAGACGGATTTAAAAGTTGCAATTGTGCAATCGGAATATCCAACAAATCCGATAATTGTTTGAAACTAATTTGCTTGCGAATGCCCACCGTATCTGTTTGGAAATGCTTGATAATGGCGCGATTCGGAACAATTCCGTGCTCTTTGTGGTATTCGTAAATGTACATAGTTGCCAAGAAAGCCGGTACGTAACCCTGCGTTTCTTTTGGTAAATTCCGGCGAATATTCCAGTAATTTTCTTGTCC
>JAIXTU010000170.1 GCA_027483785.1 Flavobacterium sp. | reverse complement strand
TTGCAATGGGGCGACGAAGGCAAAGGAAAAATTGTCGACGTGCTCACCCAAAAGTATGATATTATTGCACGATTCCAAGGCGGACCAAACGCCGGACACACGCTCGAATTCGACGGAATCAAGCACGTGTTACGAACCATCCCAAGCGGAATTTTCCACAAAAATGCGGTTAACATCATCGGAAACGGCGTTGTTATCGATCCTGTTGTATTTGTGAAAGAACTCGAAGGTTTGGAACAATTCAAAATCGACATTTACAACAAACTGATCATTTCGCGTAAAGCACACCTGATTTTACCAACTCATCGCTTGCTCGATGCCGCTTCAGAAGCATCGAAAGGCAAAGCGAAAATTGGTTCGACACTTAAAGGAATCGGGCCAACATACATGGATAAAACCGGGCGTAATGGCTTGCGAATCGGCGATTTAGAACTCGACGATTTTAAAGAACGTTACCGAAATCTCGCCGATAAACACGAGGCAATGATTAAATTCTACGACGTTTCCATTCAGTACAACCTAGCTGAAATGGAAAACGAATTTTTCGAAGCCATCGAAACATTAAAAAAACTGCAATTCATCGACAGCGAAGCGTATCTTTTTCAAGCACTTAAAGATGGTAAATCGATTTTAGCCGAAGGTGCACAAGGAAGTTTACTCGACGTTGATTTTGGTACGTATCCATTCGTAACCTCGTCGAATACTACGGCTGCCGGCGCTTGTACCGGTTTGGGAATTGCTCCAAATAAAATCAAAGACGTTTACGGAATTTTCAAAGCCTATACCACACGTGTAGGAAGCGGACCTTTTCCAACAGAACTCTTCGATGAAGTGGGCGAAACCATGGCACGTATTGGAAACGAATTTGGTTCGGTTACCGGACGTAAACGTCGTTGCGGCTGGCTCGATCTCGTTGCTCTAAAATACGCTGTTCAAATAAACGGCGTTACCCAACTCATGATGATGAAAGGCGATGTTCTCTCAGGTTTTGAAGAACTTAAAGTATGTACAGCCTACAATTATCGTGGCGAAATCATCGACCACCTTCCTTACAACATTGAAGAAGAAAACGTGAGTCCGGTTTACAAAAGTTTCACAGGATGGCATGCCGACCTTACTGGACTTACCGAATACAGCGATTTACCGACCGAATTAAAAGACTACGTTTCATTTATCGAAGCGGAAGTTGGCGTTCCTATTAAAATTATTTCGGTAGGACCCGACCGTACGCAAACGATTTCGCGCTAACTTTGCGTCATGGATAAGTGCATTTCTGTTTTCGATATGCTCAAAGTTGGTGTCGGGCCTTCAAGCTCGCACACACTTGGGCCTTGGCGTGCTGCCGAAAAGTTTTTAAGTGAAATTCGCGCCAATAGCTTCTTTGCCGAAACCTTTGCCGTGAAAGTTGATTTATACGGCTCTCTTTCTCTAACTGGCAAAGGACACGCCACCGATTTAGCGGTTATGCTCGGATTGAGCGGCCAAGACCCAGAGTATATTCCCGTTGAAAACATCGGAAGTATCATTGCAGACATCCAAAACAGCCAGACTTTGCAGCTGGGAAATGAGAAGAAAATCGGATTTTCATTTCTTTCAGATATTGTATTTCATAAGAACTTCCTTCCATTTCACGCAAACGGACTTACATTCACTGCTTTTAAAGAAAATAGTGATTCGTATGCTTCAACTTTTTACTCCATCGGTGGCGGATTTGTTGTTAAAGAAGAACAAAGTGCTGAAAGCGGAATCGATTTTAAATGTGCATTCCCCTACCCGATTGATACTGCTGTTGAGTTATTGAACTATTGTACTGAAAACCAATTAAAAATTTCAGAGATCGTTTACGCCAACGAGATATCCATGCGCCCCGAAACGGAAGTTCATAGTGAATTAATGCGTATTTGGAATACCATGCTTGAATGCATGTACATTGGCTGCCACACTGATGGAATTTTACCAGGAGGCTTGAATGTAAAGCGTCGTGCGTTTGATATGCATCATAATTTAATGGGCAACGGACAGTACAATAATCCGCAGGAGTGGCTTCAAACCATTCGAAAAACGGAAGTGAAATTCCGGCAAATTTTAAAATGGGTATCTTGTTTTGCGCTCGCTGTAAATGAGGTAAATGCTGCTTTAGGTCGCGTGGTTACAGCTCCTACAAACGGATCGGCTGGTGTGATTCCTGCTGTTCTTATGTATTATATGGTTATTGAAAACCACCAAGCCGGCGACGATGAAGTGAAAAAATTCCTAATGGTTGCGGGCGAAGTGGGAAGTATCTTCAAAAAAGGCGCTACGATTTCAGCAGCAATGGGTGGATGTCAGGCCGAAATTGGCGTATCCTCTGCAATGGCAGCTGCTGCTTTGTGCGAATTAATGGGCGGATCACCTGAGCAAGTTCTCATGGCAGCAGAAATTGCCATGGAACATCATTTGGGATTAACCTGCGATCCGATCGGTGGTTTGGTACAAATTCCGTGCATCGAGCGAAACACTATGGGTGCCATCAAAGCGATCAACGCCGCCGAACTCGCTTTAGAAACCGATGCTAAAAACGCAAAAGTTCCTTTGGATAAGGTCATCAATACCATGTGGCAAACCGCCAAAGACATGAATTCCAAATACAAAGAAACTTCCGAAGGTGGATTAGCAATTGCAGTTAATATTGCCGACTGCTAACTGTTATTTCAAAGACATTCGCGTGTCGTACACATGTGATATCTTCCATTGCCCATCAACAACTACAAGAAAAAAGTAGTTACGTCCGGTGTGTTGCAAAGTATCATTCACATAAAACTCGTAATCCATATGCACGTCGGCAGTTTGCCCGTAATCGCGAACTTGCACATTAGAAATACGCTCCTCTAACTTGATATTTTCAGGAATACTCGAAAACTCGTCCAATACTTCGTTGGCAGTTTTTGAAATCACTTTAGGTTCGCCGTTCACAAACAACATGGTATCAAAATTTACTTTGTCGTTTAGTAATAACGGACGCATAATAGCAGGCATTTTCTGATTCAAACCGGAAAAAAACCATTCGACAATTTTCTCCGGACTAGCCGAATCTTGCGCAAACGACGCCGAACTCACAAACAAGACGGCAAACAAAAACAACTTTTTCATAAGAGTAGTACTTTCGGCAAATATATCTTAATAGCTTGAAATTTTAAACCTGAGTTTTAAGGTCACAATACTGCGATTTAGCTAACTTTGCGACTTAAATTTTGTGCTATGTCGGTTGCTAAAAAAGACTACAAACGAATTACCACCCGTTCGCTGATTGAAATGAAAAGTCAGGGCGAAAAAATTTCCATGCTCACTGCCTACGATTTTACCATGGCCAAAATCGTAGATTCAGCGGGCATCGACGTAATTTTGGTTGGCGATTCGGCTAGTAACGTCATGGCAGGCCACGAAACCACACTTCCGATTACCTTGGATCAAATGATATACCATGCTTCGTCGGTCGTACGTGCCATCAATCGCGCGTTAGTAGTTGTTGATTTACCTTTTGGAAGTTACCAGTCCGATTCGAAAGAAGCCTTGCGTTCGGCCATACGCATCATGAAAGAAAGCGGTGGCCATGCGGTAAAACTCGAAGGCGGACGCGAAATTAAAGATTCGATCAAGAAAATTTTGAACGCTGGAATTCCCGTCATGGGACATTTAGGTTTAACGCCACAATCCATTTATAAGTTCGGAACGTATAGCGTACGTGCTAAAGAAAATGCCGAAGCCGAAAAACTGATTGAAGACGCGATCATGCTCGAAAAGCTTGGTTGCTTTGCACTAGTTTGCGAAAAAATACCAGCAGAACTAGCCAAACGTGTTGCCGAAAGTATCAGCATTCCGGTAATTGGTATTGGTGCGGGAAGCGATGTCGATGGTCAGGTGCTCGTAATTCACGATATGTTGGGCATGAATAATGAGTTTTCACCACGGTTTTTACGCAGATACCTCAACTTATACGACCAAATGACGGCAGCGATCTCGCAATATGTCGCCGACGTTAAAGCCGTTGATTTTCCAAACGCCGGAGAACAGTATTAATGAAAACGGCTGCCGACGGTTCGAACTTGCAGGTTATGTTCGAAGACAATCATTTATTGGCGGTTAACAAGCGTTGTGGCGATTTAGTTCAAGGCGATAAAACCGGCGACGAGACTTTACTCGATGCGGTCAAAAATTACATTGCTACTAAATACGATAAACCAGGCGCGGTGTTTGCGGGTGTGGTGCATCGGCTAGATCGACCCACTTCGGGTGTAGTTGTTTTTGCGCGAACGTCGAAGGCTTTGGCTCGAATGAATGCCCTGTTTAGCAGCCGCGAAACGGAGAAAGTTTACCATTGTTTAATCGAAGGAAAGCCACAACAAGAAGCCGCTACATTAACGCATTTTTTGGTTCGTAACGAAAAAAATAACACAAGTAAAGCCTTTGAAAAAGAGGTTAGTAACAGCAAAAAAGCCGTTTTACATTACAAGTTAATTCGCTCGTTTACGAATTACAGTTTATTGGAAATTCAGCTAGAAACGGGCAGGCATCATCAAATTCGTGCGCAATTGGCTGCCTGTGGTATGGTTATTAAAGGCGATTTAAAATACGGTGCCAAACGCTCAAACCCCAACGGCGGCATCAGTTTACATGCTCGGCAGTTGCAATTTGTGCATCCCGTTGCCAAAACCGAAGTGAAAATTCGCGCACCCTATCCCGATGGAGATATTTTTGAGGGATAGCTACTTTGCTTTCATGGAATTTTTTGGGGGTGCCGGCGCTGCAATCATACGCTTCGCAAACGTTTCACCGCAGCGCCGTCGCGCCATTCGCTAAATCTTTTAGGCGAAAAAATACTGGAAATTCAGTAGCGCCTAAAAGGATACCGCTGCTGTCGCTCACCCGGAAATACGTGTTTAAAATACGTACATTGAGATTTGCGTTATGGGCGATGGTTTATCTTTTTGAAGGTGGTTTAAAGTTTGTGTGTCTTTTAAAATAACCTCTAAGTCGGGAGACTTTGCGAAGTTCAGGTTATTCCGAGAAAGTTGCTGGAGAAACGCGGTTGGCCAACGGTTACTAATGTTATACGACGTTTTCTGATTTAGAAACAAGTACTTCTTTTACAATGAAAAAGATCATTAATAAATAACTCCAAAGTGTTAACCAAAATGAAATTATTCCAAAAGTTTCTTCCATTTGATTGTTGCATAAATCGATTAACATTATTACAACGACTATATGTGGAAGAAGCCCAATCAATAATATTGGCAACAATAATGGAAAACCAATTAAAGCTTCTATAATATTTATTTTTCCATTTGGAAGAATTTTAGAAACAGCATTTGAAAAGGAGTATGGTAAATATGTTCTTGTCACAAAACTGTTTCCAAATTCTTTGAGTTTTGGATCTAAAATAGCTTGATTTAAAGTGACTTCGGATAAAGTCTTAATAGTAAAAAGCACATCTTTTTTATGACTTGTAATAGTTCTCAAATTAAATATTAAATAAATAAAAACTACTGGCAAAAATTTTGCAACTACTGAAACATCATTGAGTGTAATAGGTCCAATATCTATTGGTCCGATAGATACTTTATTGAGAATTAAGTAATATAGGAAAGCAGTTATCACACAGTATATAAAATACTTTTCTTCTTTACTATTAAGTTCTTTTAAATTATCAAATATCTTATTCGAATAGTCAATTGTGAATGAATCGTCTTTACCAGACAGTGCTATGAATATATCATCTCGTTTACTCATAAGTTCTCAAAAATGCCGTCTAAGGTTCCGCCGCTTAACATCAGTTGCGAATTGCGGAGCATTCTTTTACCTCACTAAGATAATAATTTTAGCGAAGCAATCCACGCTCGGTTTGCACAAAATTCGCAATTGCGTGATACGCCTGTGCCTGTTGCACAACGTAAAAATACACATAAATCTTTGTGCCTTTGCAGTATTTTTAGTAAATTTAAAGATGCAAGGAAAAAAGAATTTTCAGCCGCAATTGTTTAGCTCCGTGAA
>JAIXTU010000324.1 GCA_027483785.1 Flavobacterium sp. | reverse complement strand
GCGAAGTGCCAACGTGCCGGCTTTATTTACTTTTGAAGAAACTTTTTCTGATTTGTCAGCCCTCATCGAAAAATATCAATTAAAACATCCAACTTTACTTGGTCACAGTTTTGGAGGCATTGTTGCCGTACTTTTCGCAGCGCGCCATCCGCAGCAAGTAAAAAACATTGTTTTACTGGGTGCTCCGGTTTCATTACAGGAAACTTTTAAAACAATAATTAAGAGCTGTAAAAGTATTTATCAAGCAAAAAACGATAGCGTTAATTTACAGTATATAAATGCTTTAGAAAGTATGGATACGACTGGAATTGAATACAGTTCGTATTGTTTTTATCATGCTATGCAGAACAATTTTTATTCGCCTAAGCAGCCAACTAGCGAAGCAAAGCAATTGTATTCACTTTTCGGAACGAATGAGACGCTTAAGAAATACGCATCTAAAATGAGTTATGAAGCACCTCGAGGTTTTTGGAAACAGGAAAAGTACACTACTTTGGATCTCAGTTTAACAATCGAAAATTTATCGAAATCGGGCGTTGCTGTAAAAGGAATTTATGGTAAAGACGACGGTTTGTACAGCGCCGAACAAGTTGCGCAACTGCAACAATTGCTTGGTTCGGAGCAGCTACTGTATTGGGATTCATGCTCACATAACGTTTTTATTGATCAACGTTCGAAGTTTATTACTGCTCTAGAAAATTGGTTAAAGTAACTCAGGCGTTATGAAAGTAAATACTGCAATATTTCTGGTCTTTTTCTCCATTTTTGGTTCGTTTGCGCAAGAATTAGCCGAGGTTAAACACGTGATGTTAGCTTCTAAAGCGCTGCAGCAAAATCGAGAAATTTTGATTTATACTCCACAGTCGTACAAAGAAAATTATTTGACACAGTATGAGGTAGTTTACGTTTTTGACGCGCATACGCGTGAATTTTTCGATCTCACGCATTCCATGATTAGCTTTTTGTCGAGTACCAATAAACAATTTATTGTCGTCGGAATTACCTCGCCATATAACGAAGCACTCGATTATTCGAGGAGAAACGATTTTCTACCAGAAATGCAAACAGAGGAAGCACGAAAAGCCTACGGTAAATACTGCGGAAATGCCGATAAATTTTTCCAGTTTGTCACCGAAGAAGTGTTTTTGTATATGCAAGAAAACTATCGTGTGTTGAGTCGCGGTACTGCCATTGGACACTCGTTGGGCGCGTCTTTTCTGGTGTATTCTTTTTTGAAAAATCCCGACACTTTCGATAACTACGTGTTGATGTCGCCTAATTTAGCTTACGATGCCAACCGCTTGGTTCGCCAACTAAAACAATTTGATTTTTCGACAATTAAGCCCTACAAATATTTTTATTTGAGTTTCGCTAACGAAGCCGTTTCGTTTCCGGAATGGAAGCCAGCCATTGATGAGAGCTTTGTGCTTTTTGAATCGCTTCAGGGCAAGGAGAATTTTTACGTAAAGTCGGCTAAGTTTCCTGAAAGCAATCATTTTAGTTCGGCTTTACCTGCCTTAACCGCTGCTCTTTCTACGTATTTTACTCAGGTTTACGATCGGCAGCAAGCACAATTGTCCGACACTTACGTGGAAGTGGAAGTGGTAGTAGAAGTTTCAAATCCGAAAGCGGAGTTATACATTACGGGCAATCAAAAAGCGGTTGGAAATTGGAATCCAGCTGCAGAAAAAATGAATCGGTTGTCTGATTATGAGCGCAGCATCAAACTCAAGGTACAATCGCCATTTATTTTTAAGATTACGCAAGGTTCCTGGGAAAGCGAAGCCACTTTAGAAGGCGTTTCGGGTAATGTTTGTTTACTTCCATCAAAGGAAAAACGCTACCGTTTTAAAGCGATAGCGTTTGCAAATGATTAAACTTTATTGTTTTATTTTCCCGGATACGCTTCGAGTGCGTTTTTAAGAATTTCAACTGCCTGAATTAAATCTGCTTTTTTCAAAACGTAAGCAATGCGTACTTCGTCTTTGCCAACATTTGGTGTGCTGTAAAATCCGGCAGCCGGAGCCACCATTACAGTAGCACCGTTGTACGAATACGACTCTAACAGCCATTGCGCAAAGTGATCGGCGTCGGCAACGGGTAATTTTGCAATGCAATAAAAAGCACCTCGCGGTTTAGCTACTTGAACGCCAGCTATTTTACTGAGTTCTTCTACTAAAGTGTCGCGTCGTTCTTTGTATTCCGCAACAACGTCATCGAAGTACGATTGTGGTGTGTCTAAAGCGGCTTCGCTGGCAATTTGTGCAAACGTCGGCGGACTCAAACGAGCCTGTGCATATTTCATAGCAGTTTGCATTACCTCTTTGTTTTTAGAAACAATACATCCGATTCGTGCACCACACATACTGTATCGCTTTGAAACCGAATCGATCATGATGGCGTTTTGTTCAATTCCCGCGATGTTTAACACGGATAGGTGAGGTTGATCGTCGTAGATAAATTCGCGATATACTTCGTCGGCTATAAGAAACAAGTCGTATTTCTTGACGATTTCCGCAAGTTGAAGCAGTTCTTCCTTTGAATACAAATATCCGGTCGGATTTCCTGGATTACAGATTAAAATGGCTTTGGTTTTTGAAGTGATTCGTTTTTCGAAATCGGCAATTGGAGGTAAGGCAAATCCGGTTTCGATTCCTGAAATAATCGGAACTACTTTTACTCCACTTGCCGTTGAAAAACCGTTGTAATTGGCATAGAAAGGTTCAGGAATAATGATTTCATCACCAGCGTCCATAGTTATACCCATCGCAAAAAGCAGCGCTTCTGAACCTCCAGTTGTAATAAGTATGTCGGCTGTCTCTACAGGTAATCCGTGGGTTCGATAGTAGGCAGCGAGTTTAGTACGATACGATTCAAAACCAGCAGAGTGGCTGTATTCTAAAATTTCAAAATCAAAATTTCTTACCGCATTTAATGCAACTTCAGGAGTTTTTATATCAGGCTGACCAATATTCAAATGAAACACTTTGGTTCCTGCTTTTTTAGCTTTTTCGGAATACGGTACCAATTTTCGAATTGGTGACTCAGGCATAGACAAACCTTTCGCTGAAATTGTTGGCATAGTGAGATATAAATTTGAAATGCAAATTTGCAATAATTCCGCTACAACTGCCAACTTTTAGCTTTCTATTGTATCTTTAAAGTAAAAATTAACTAATGTTTCGTTCCAAACTGCATTTCCATACTTGGTTCGTATTATTGGTTTGCTTTCAGTCTCTTTTAAGCCACGGACAATCTGAATTTGTTTTTCCTTCTTCCGTACGGAAAACCGTAATTCCCTTTACAATGGTGAATAATCTCATTATCGTAAAAGTCAAAGTTAATGGTGTTCCACTCAATTTTCTATTGGATACAGGTGTAGATGAAACTTTATTGATTGGACTTGAGAGTAATCAGGAAGTCTTTTTGAAAGAAGTGGAATCTGTAAAACTTATTGGATTAGGAAGCGATGAACCTATTAATGGTTTGAAATCGAATGGAAATACGCTGGAAATTGGAAAGTTAAAGTCTGTTGAGCACATCATGTATGTGGTCACTGATGCGGATTTGAGATTTTCTGCTACTTTGGGAATAGCTGTAAATGGTATCTTGGGCTATCATTTTTTTAAAAATCATTTTATTAAAGTCGATTACGAAAAGAGAAAGCTTGTTGTTTACAACAGAACGTACTTTAATAAAAGTCGATTAGTTCGTAAGTACGCTTCTATTCCCGTTAGTATCGAAAAGTCGAAACCCTACATACTTTTAGAAACCCAAATACTGAAGAATTACCGCAGAGATTCTTTGAAATACTTGATAGATACAGGTAACAGTTCTGCGATGTGGCTTTTTAAAAATCATCCAAAAGTTGATACTATTTCCAATACAAAGTTCAACGATTACTTGGGTTTAGGATTCAGTGGGCCGGTGTCTGGTTATAGAACGAAAATTCACCAATTAAGTTTGGGAAGCTATCAGGTAAAAACTCCCATAGCTGCCTTTCCCGAACTTGAATCGTATGCGCATTTGAAAATGGTTGATAATCGCGCAGGATCTATTGGTGGCGAAATCTTAAAACGGTTTACTGTTTTTTTCGATTACACTGATAAGGCTATTTACCTCAAGCAGAATACAAATTTTAGCAGTGTGTTTGATTACAATAAAAGCGGTATTCATTTACAAAGTGAAGGATTTAGACTGGTTAAATTACCCGTACGAGAGCGAAAGAACGGAGCTACTCTTACATTGTCATTCGGCGATAAAGATGTAACCATTCAATACGAATATCAGCTCAAACCATCTTATCAAATCGCTTACTTGCGCTGTGATTCGCCAGCAGAACGCGCCGGATTACACATTGGCGATGTAATTTCAGCGGTAGATAATATTCCAACGGCTTTACTGTCTTTAGAACAAGTTGCCAACTTGCTGAAGTCGGATAAAGAAAAAACAATCGATGTAGAAGTTGATCGCGATGGCGTTTTAATGAAGTTCCAATTTCAACTTAAAAACATCCTCGACTAAGTCTATTTTTAAATTATGACTTATTTTTGCGCGAAACAACAACACAATGAATGCACCTAGCGGATCTCGATACGTTCAACGAGGCGTATCTGCCGACAAAGAAGATGTACATCAAGCTATAAAAAATGTCGATAAAGGCTTGTTTCCGAAAGCTTTTTGTAAAATAGTTCCCGATTACCTTACGCAAGATCCCGAATATTGTATCGTTATGCACGCCGATGGTGCCGGAACTAAATCGGCTTTGGCTTACGCATATTACAAAGAGACTAACGACATAAGCGTGTGGAAAGATATTGCCCAAGATGCCATCGTCATGAATCTCGACGATTTACTGTGCGTGGGCGTTACAGACAATATACTCTTGTCATCGACTATAGGTCGGAATAAAAACAAAATTGGTGGTGAAGTAATTGCCGCGATCATAAACGGCACTGAAGAACTCATTCAAAATTTGCAACAACACGGCGTAACCCTCCACAGTACTGGTGGTGAAACTGCCGATGTGGGCGACTTAGTTCGAACCATAATCGTAGATTCAACTGTAACAGCACGAATCAAAAGAACAGACGTTATTGATAACGGAAACATTGCCGCAGGAAACGTCATCGTTGGTCTCGCAAGCTTTGGAAAAGCCAGTTACGAACAATCCTATAACGGTGGAATGGGATCAAATGGACTAACCTCGGCACGTCACGACGTATTTTCGAAGGAGATTGGTTTAAAATATCCGGAGACCTTTGATCCTGAAGTGCCCGAAAACCTCGTTTACAGCGGTTCACAAGAACTAACAAACGAAATCGACGAACTAAATACCACCGTAGGAAAACTTGTGCTTTCGCCAACTCGAACCTACGCACCCATTATTAAAGCAATTTTCGAGAAAATCGGACGTAAAGCCATCAACGGAATGGTGCATTGCAGCGGAGGCGCCCAAACTAAAGTGCTGCATTTTGTAGAGCATTTACACATAATAAAAGATAATCTTTTTCCAGTACCGCCGCTGTTTAAAATGATTCAAGAGGAATCTAAAACACCGTGGCAAGAAATGTATAAGGTGTTTAATTGCGGACATCGTATGGAATTGTACTGCAACGAAGAAGTAGCGGCCGAGATTATTGCTATTTCAAAATCATTTGATGTCGATGCACAAATTGTCGGTAGAGTAGAGGCTTCCGAGGCGAAAAAACTAACAATTCGTAGCCAATACGGGACGTTTGTTTACGAATAGACCAGTGGAAGTATTTTCGAAGATTCGAGATTTCAAAAACTATTGCTTATTTCCAGTACTTTCATTTCGCAACAGCGATTGAAAAAGCAAGCGTGCAGTTGCAAAAGCACTAGCAATGCAGCGTTTTTGGAGCGACCACCGGAAGCTGCCAAAACGCGAGCAGTGCGTGCTTTTGCGGTTGCACCTTGACTTGAAAAGCGCGGTGGCCGCCGCTGCACATTTTTGTGGGATAACGATTTGTTGCGGCGGACAGTTGCCACAAAAAAAATACGCCGATAAAAATCGACGTATTCTTGAATTTATATGCTCGTAAATTACTTCGCGCGGGTCATGGTAATTTCCATGGCTTTGTATTCTTTGCCGTTTTCGTCGGTGTCGTAACTCGTAAAAACTTGCTTATCGGCGTTTACCAATTCAACGGTTTCGCGAATTTTTTTCATTGATTTAGTTAACGGATCGCTCATTTCGCCTGCGTAGTTGTAGGTTTTGGCTGCCTCGTCGTAAGTTCCTGTTACGTAAGTCATGCCAGTTCCCATATTGTCGGTCCAAATCGAAAAGTACTTGCCCGATGCATTGTCGTAGCCAGTGGTTGCGGTACCTTCGAACGGCATGCCAAAGTACGAACCGTTGTGTTTGGCGTATTGATATCTGCCACCGTGAATCATACTGATGTCTACCGTCATTTTCATGACCGTTGGTTCTTCGCCAGGTTTCGAATAAAATTTACACTCTTCGTTCCACTTCCCAACGTCGGCAGCTAAACGTTTGTGTGGCTCACCAGGAGTTCCGTAATCCATCCAAATTTTGGCAACGGCAGCCGAATCTTTTGGAATTTCTACCTTTTCAGCCGTGTTTTCAGCCGTGTTTTCAGCTGCTTCAGCGGGCGCCTTGTCGTCTTTTTTACAAGCTGTAAGCGTTAAAAAGAGTAAGCTGCTACATAACAATAGTTTTTTCATATCGATCGTGGTTTTTGGTTAATCTTCGGGAAAAGGCGCATTCTGATACGCACCCATGTCGGGATTTATAGCAGGTGGAGTTGGGCGCGGGCGACCTAAAATATCGGTACTAATCTGACCCAAAAGACTTGGTGTTCCAGCATTAACAGCTGGCGACGTTTCATCGATATTCATTTTATTATTCCGCAAATCGAAGAATCGTGGTTGCTCATTTTTTATGTTTCCGTTTTCTTCATTTCGCAAAACATCAAACAACGCATTATCATAATAAGGGTCGCTGTCCGATATCCGAACCAAGTTGTGCGAGAACGAATAATTAAACAACTTTTGCTCAGATCTGTCAAGCTGTATATTCTTGCCACCCGAGCCGTAAATGATGCAATTAGTGAAGTCGCATTTACTCAAATCGAAGGCCGTTTCGGTGCCGGCATTATCTTCAAAATAATTGTTGATGATTAGTGCCGCTTGCGATGATTCGGGGAAATTATTGTTTATGGTGCAGTGTTTGAAATCGTACGAACCGCCAAAAGTAAGGGCTATCGAAGCCTGTCCGGCGTTGTTCCATACCGAATTTTCCGCTTCAATATTGGCAAATCGTGCTAATAAGCCCACATTTGAGCAGTTGTAAAATTGCGAATTGCGAATTTTCATCGGTGTTCCGGCGTTGTTTTGCACCAAAAATCCTACGATGGCATTTTTTAAAGTCAGGTGATTGATTTCGTGATCTTTAGAGTTGTCTCGAAAGTAAATGAATCCCCACTGCCCCGCAATATCGCTGTAAAAAGGTTCAAGACGGTCGCCTTCAAAGATAACCTCATTTTCTAGCGCTTCCGTGTTGGATAAGGCACCGTTGATTTTCAACGTTGCATTTGCTTGAACAATCATGCCGCTTTGTGCGTGAAAATGCAAACGAGCACCCGGATTTATCGTAAGTGTTTTTCCTTCGGGAACCGAGGCATAACCATAAATAACGTAAGGTTTTTCGTTGGTCATTACTAATTCGTTTCCGTTAATCGGGTGATTTTCGGATAAATTTCGTCCTTGAACCTGCGTGACATTACCGTCGGCGTCGAAGCCAAAATCTACACCTTCAACAATACCATTTTCACGATTTGGGTAAATAAAATACGCATCCTGAATGAGCGTTACTAAATTTACTTTTTGAAAATTATTGGGTGTACCGAATAAAATCTCGTCGGTATACAGGAAGTCGGCCGGATTGGCGTCGTTGATATCAGCAGTTGCTTCTATGAAAATGAACATCGAATCTTTTGCGAGCAGTTCTACATTTTCAAAAACTTTACCGTCGCCAATGCCGCTGTTATCGCTATCTATTCCAGTCATGCCATCCACCATAATGCGGTATTTGCTGGCATTTTCTTTCGCTAATTTAACTTGTGGAATTAGTATGTTCTCATCGCTGCGGTTATAAACTTTTAGCGTGTAGGTACTGCTACTGATGCTGCTGAACACCGTGTCGAGGTAAACGGTATCTTTTGAAAAACCTAGTGTTCCGGTTTTAGCTACAAAGTCGAAATCGGTTCTACAAGACAAAAAAAGTAGTGGAAATACAACGAAACAGGCGAATAACGATTTACGCATCAATTCAAAAATTTAAGTAAAAGTAAGATTTTTATCATTTGTTTAGTACACAATCTCCAACGCACAACCGCGAAAGTAATTGTATTTTTGCGGAAAATTTTTCGTTGTATGGAATTCGACAAACAGTATTTTCTGGAAATGTGTAACAAGATTTCGGAAAAGACTTTGATGAGAACATTAGATATTGTGTACACTGATGCCGGTCCGGATTTTTTGACGGCAACGATGCCGGTTAATTCACGGGTACATCAGCCCATGGGACTTTTGCACGGCGGAGCTATGGTTGCTTTGGCAGAAAGTGTGGGCAGCGCAGCATCGCTAATTTTAGTGAATCCGGAGAAACAAGAGGTACGCGGAATCGAAATATCGGCAAATCACGTTCGAAGCATTCGTGAAGGTGTTGTTACCGGAACGGCTCGTATCGTACACCAAGGAAAAAGCGTACATCTGTGGGAGATTCGAATTACCGACGAAAAAAACCGACTCATTTCGCTGTGTAAACTCACCAATATGATACTTCCCAAACGATGATCAACCAGCAGTTAATCGATTGTTTTCTGGAAGCAATAGCTACTAAAGAGCGTTTTGCATTTTGGCGTTATCCGAAGGAAAGCAGCATTTCATTCGTTTCAAATTTGAAACAGAACGATCGTTTTTCAGACGAAAAAGCAGCGTTTTATTTCCAACGATTTGCTCCGGATTCGGATTCGGATTCGGTGTATCAGTTCGATTCCAGTTTGGTGCGAAAATTTGAGGTGGAATCATCTGTTTTTTCCACTGCTAATATCGCGTTTACTTCCGTAGATCGATCGGTATTTGAAACGCAAGTTGAGCAAGGAATAAAGCGAATTTCAGAAGGAAGTCTTACTAAAATTGTGCTTTCGCGGAAGGTAAGTACGGAAGTTGATTTAAACTTGATTGCCTCGTACATTCAAATGTGTTTTACCTATCCCACTGCGTTTTGCTACTTGTTTTACACTGCGGAAATTGGTTTTTGGATGGGTGCGTCGCCCGAATTGTTTTGTGATGTTTCCGATGGAACAGCTACTTCTATGTCGCTCGCTGGAACCCGATTCGCAACAAATTACCAGCCTTTTTTAGATAAAGAGTTTAGAGAACAGGAATTAGTCACACAGTTTATATCGTCGAAGCTTGCAGATTTGGTTTATCGTGTTCGAATTTCCGACAGAACTGAAATACAAGCAGGAAACCTAATTCACTTGCAAACCATAATTAGCGGTAGGTTGCTGGAACACGCAACGCTAAATCAGTTAATGGCAGCTTTGCATCCGACACCTGCTGTGTGTGGACTCCCGCAACAACAGGCTTTTCAAGTGATTTCAGAAATCGAAAAGTACGATCGGTCGTATTACACAGGAGTCGTTGGTATTGTGAATGGCGCACAGCAAAACAAGATTAATGCGCGCTTGTACGTAAATCTACGCTGTATGAATTATCGTGATAAGCAAACAACTCTTTACGCAGGTTGTGGTATTGTAGCCGACAGCAATCCGCAAGCCGAGTTTGAAGAAACCGAACAAAAATTCAAAACGATTAAACGTATTTTAGTTGCCAATAAAAATTGATTTAGCGAGATGATTATGCGCTGAATGATACCTAATTTATATATTATGAACAATATACAACTCGATATTTTAGCTTTTGGCGCGCATCCAGACGATGTTGAATTGGGCTGCGCAGGCACATTAGCGAAAGAAATAGCTCATGGAAAAAAAGTGGGAATTGTGGATTTAACTCGCGGAGAACTAGGTACCCGAGGAAGTGCGGAAATACGTGACGCAGAAGCCGCAGCAGCCGCAAAAATCCTTGGCGTTCAATTGCGTGAAAACTTGAGATTTCGAGATGGTTTTTTTGTCAACGATGAAGCACATCAGCTAGAGGTAATTAAAGTAATTCGTAAGTACAGACCGCGAATCGTAATTTGTAATGCCATTTCCGATCGTCATATTGATCATGGAAAAGGCAGTAGTTTGGTTTCGGATGCTTGTTTTCTTTCGGGCTTGCGGCGCATTGAAACGGAAGTCGACGGTAGTTTTCAAGCTGCGCATCGTCCGGAAGTGGTTTATCACTACATTCAGTGGAATGATATCACGCCGCAGGTCGTTGTAGATATTACTGGATATGAACAAATTAGAAAGGAATCGATTTTAGCGTATCGCACGCAGTTCTTCGATCCAGATAGCAAAGAACCAGTAACACCCATTGCTACACAGAACTTTTTAGAGAATTTAGATTTCCGTGCGCGAAATCTGGGCCGACTCACAAATGTTGAATTTGCAGAAGGCTTTACCGTTGAACGTTACCCGCTTACGAATTTATTGACCGATTTAAAGTAATTTTTTTAAAACGGCAGTTGTTTAAAAGCAAATTTTTGTTTTATCTTTGCAGCCGATTAAAACGGTGGTTATAGCTCAGTTGGTTAGAGCATCGGTTTGTGGTGCCGAGGGTCGTGGGTTCGAGCCCCATTAGCCACCCAAAATCCAAAAGGTTTTCGATATTTCGAAGACCTTTTTTTGTTTCTAATTTTCTCGAAGCGATGTTTCTCCGTACGTAAAGGTACATCAGCGCTCCCGAATAATCCCAAAATTTCTAAATTCGCGTAAAGTTCGTAAATCTCTATTAGTCTGTAACCTCTTGCTTCTCAAACAGCTTCCAAATGGAGCACAAAGTTCTACAAAATTTTTCACGAGTTACACAATGTTGCCATCGATAAGCTCTGGTACCTGACTTTCTTTGCTCGCAGAAAACACCGAAACTCACAGATTTTTGCCGAATACTATACCGTTGATGAAAACACAGAACGTGTCATTAGCCAAAAATGGCATTGACTTTTCTTTGCTCACATAAAACACCGAAACTCACAGATTTTTGCCGAATAATATACCGTTGATGAAAACACAGAACGTGTCATTAGCCAAAAATGGCACCGACCTTTCTTTGCTCGCAGAAAACACCGAAACTCACAGATTTTTGCCGAATACTATACCGTT